>NZ_ALPT02000024.1 GCF_000292245.2 Alkalihalobacillus alcalophilus ATCC 27647 = CGMCC 1.3604
TTTTACGCCGAACTCTGCCTGGCTCGGCTCTTTCCTTCTCACCCCCTCCTCTTTTTACGCCGAACTCTGCCTGGCTCGGCTCTTTCCTTCTCACCCCTCCTCTTTTTACGCCGAACTACGCCTGGCTCGGCTCTTTCCTTCTCACCCCTCCTCTTTTTACGCCGAACTACGCCCTGCTTCGGCTTCTTCCTTCTCTCCCTTTCTATTTTTACGCCGAACTCAGCAAAACCCTACTTCCCCCAAAAAAACGTCCAAACACAACCCCCTCTAGAAAGAGCGTCAATGTTTGAACGTTTTAACCAATATCCATCTTCAATTAATTCTAATTTCTCTTACCTATCCAAAAATTTCCAGTTTGCTAGGAAGTCACTTTTCTCCGCTTTTGTATAAAATAGAGCGCTCCTCCACTCACCAAAAGAATCATACCTACTAATAGCCAAGTGTAAAAATTCGTGGCCGTTTGTGGCAACTTTCCTGAGTCGCTCCCATCTGTTTTACCGTTACTTTCATCCCCTGAAATCGTTCCGTTATTCGAACCACCAGTGCCTGGAGCTCCTCCATTTTCATGACCGTTATCGTCTCCATTTTCATCATCTTCAGGTTTTTGACCTTTATTTTCTTCACCATCATCTGAAGAATCATCTTCCTCTAAACACTGACTCGCTTCACCATTAACTAACATAACTGTCCCACCATCAGCCATTGCTGGAAGTTCCACAACAACCTTACCATCGACTACCGAATAAAGTTGGCATCCGTACAGATCGGTCACAGATTCAAACTCATCAGACGTAACCTCAACTTCAACTTCCACCGCTTCTTCATTCGTATTTAAGCCAATCACGATCGACTCATCACGATAAGCACGTTCAAATAATAAAAACCCTTCATCATCACTACCCGCAATCTGATTACGCACTCCTTTTGCGAATAACTGTGAGTTATCTTTTCGAATATTTAATAACGTTTGGTAATGAGCGAGTACTTCATTACCTTCCACTTCGTCCCATGCCATATCATAACGATTATCATAATAAGGGTAATTATCTAAACCAGATAATCCTAATTCTTCACCATAATAAATGACAGGCTGACCTTTTGCTGTGATTTGCAAGGCGGCTGCAATCATTAGTTTTCCTAAATCACCATCCACCGACTCTAAGAAACCAGCCTCATCATGACTACCTAAAAACTGACCTAGTGTTGCTTGATTGCTAAGCTTCGCATTACGTTCTTCCAATAAACTTTGAACACGCTCAAGTTGACCATTAGCAAAATCTCTTGCTAAATATTTAAACTCAAAGTCCAATAAGGAATCCATCATACCTGTTCCTAAATAACCGAAGTCTTCATTTTGTCCAGCACCCCAAGCTTCACCGATCATTTTAAATTCGGGCATTTCTTTCGTTAATTCATTTTTGAACGCCATCCAAGTTGTATCCTCTACATGCAGTACCGTATCAACTCGGAAATAATCAATTGTATTGCCATTTGGTGTTCTTGACTTCTCAATCCAATCGACTTGCCATTCAATAATTTGTTCTCTAACTTCTGGAACTTCTGTTAAAAAGTCTGGTAACCCAGCTAATTCTCCTTGAACCGTATCAGAACCACCTGCACGAAGCATTCCTGCAAAACGTTCACGGTCTTCATCTGTAGGGAAATAAGGAATATGGCTGTTTCCAGCATCCGATTCTTTTAAACCATAACCTGTATGATTTAAAACAACATCAAGCATAATTTTCATTCCACGTGCATGGGCTTCATCGATTAATTCATGGAAATCTTCCATTGTTCCAAAATGAGGGTTCAATTCCTCAAAATTGCTGGCCCAATAACCATGATAACCATAATAAGGTGTTTCTGGATCGTCATCATGTCTCACATCATACTGGATGTTTTCAACAATCGGATTCATCCAAATCGTATTAATTCCAAGCTCTTCTAAATAATCTAATTTTGCTGTTATTCCTTTAAAGTCTCCTCCTTGATAAGTCCCTCTTTTTTCTGTATCATAGCCAATTCCATAAGGATCATTATTTGTTTCGTCCCCATCGAAGAAACGATCAATTAAAAGAAAATAAATTTGAGCTTCATCCCAATCAAAATCTGACTCTCCGATAAATTGTCTCGTTTCAATCGTTAGCTCAGCTTCTCCTTGATGCGTATTACCAAATTGGTCTACTGCATAAATTGGGATCGATTTTACTCCTGCCGTTACAGTATGGTCAATCGCAATCGTTACTTCCATTAATTGTGGGTCAATAGCCACCTTTTCATTTCCACCAACACCACTTAAGTCTGCAAAAAGCTCTTGAAACTCAATGCCTTCTTCTGTTTCAATTTCCGTTTTTAAGACCGCATTTTGATTATAATTTATGGCTGCTGGCTCAAACTGTCCAAAAACCTCGACATCTGGAATATCATAATAAATGACTGATTTTCCATCGACCGTATTATAAGGATCCGATACTTCTCTTTCAACCCCATCAATCGTCACAAAAAAGCTATACTCATGATTTCCTGACTCAACACCCCGAAACGTATAAACAAAACGTTCATTATTTGCTTCATAGTCCATTGGATAACGATCGCCCATAAAATAAAGCTCTACCTGTTCGATTGTATCCATCATATTTTCATAATAAAGCTCTTTATCACGATAATAGAAAGTGACATTCCCATTCTCAATAATAGGGCCATTCACCTCTGGGACAATATCAAAAGGAACTTGACCACTAGTCACATATACTTTTGTAACCGGATCGTTTTGATTTAACTGAATAAAGCGGTCTGGTTCGACATCTTTAATCGCTGTATCCCAATCTTCACCCTTTCTTAACACAAAACCAACTTGTTCAGCCGCTGAACTAACGGCTATTTCCACATAAGCTTTTCCATCTTTTATATCAGTAAAATCAATTTGGTCATCTTGAGCTCCTGTTCCCCAAACCCAAATATTCCAATCATCATAGTCGTTATCCGAACGATCATAGTAAAAACGAATATGACGTTTAAGTTCATCTGCTTCATTTTCTAATGCAGCAATAGCTTCTGCTTCACTCCAATAAACGTTAGAACTCCCTTGAACGATCCATACTTCTGCACTTGATTGATCACTTGGAAAATCAATCACTCTTTCAGCATCTTGTGTTTCCCATTCTCCTAATCGAGGAATGACTTTTAAATGGTTATCAGGAAATTCAAACGTTCCTCTAGCAAAGTCATACTGTCCATTTACCGTATACGTTTCACTAAAATGATATCCCGATGGCTCTAATCCACCATCAAACATCCAAAGTTGCCAATTATTTAATTCATTATCTATCCGGTGGTAATTAATCGTATATTCATACATACCACCAATTATTTCCACATTTTTCTTAACCGATTCATTTCCTTTTGAAGCGATTAGTTCAAAGCTTTGTCCCACTAATGCTTCTGCTGAAATACTTAGCTCTGCCCCATGTAACTCAACACCCGCAACCGGTGTACTTAAAGTCCAATGAACACCGTCTGCTTCTGTCACCTCTCCATTCTCAGAAACTTCATTCGCTATTAAAGAATAATCATTATTTGGCTTCACTACATGCGGAACAGAATGTAAATGCATCCCCGCAATGATAAGCTGACTATTGCCATTCACAATTGGGTGGGGGTTTAATGGATCCTCCAGCCAATCTCCACCATTAACAATAAATTTATATTCATAAACACCAGCAGATAACCCCTCGACTAGCAAAGTCCAAAGCCCCGACTCATCTTTTTCTAATGGAAGAGCTCCGTCCTGCCAATCGGTAAAGCTCCCCGCCACTTGAACGGATTCTGCTCCCGCATTTTCATATTGAAAAAGGACCGTTTTATCCTCGTTAACAACTGGACTAACACTATGATCCGTGGCGTTGGCTGTTTGTTGTGGTATGTAACTAGCAAAAGCAGAAAATACCAAAATAATAGCCATTAGAAATGAAAAAATGGAACGACTACTCCTTACACTCATTTTACCTTCTCCTCTCATTGTCTCTTTTTTATATGGATGGGTTAAAAACCCTTCACCCTTAGCCCATGTGCAACCGTTTGCACAAATACAATTAAAAACCCTATTAATTAGGAAAAAGAAAAACAATACTTACTTTTAATGAAAACGATTTCATAACTTATCTTAAACTTACTATGTTTTTAGAATTTTTGCAAGGTTATTCTGAATATTTAACCAATCATTTTATTAACTTTGAATATATACAGCAAAAGACCATCTTAAAGGATGAACCTTTAAGACAGTCTTATTATATGCTATTAGGTTTCTACGCCCTCATCTCCAACGCTCGTTTATCACTTGTCATCCATTCATATTGACGAATTCGTACTTGAAATAATGTGAGTGGGTCACGATAGACTTCTGGCGCTGATTTAAGTGTACCAATCGCTTCATTATTTGATTCGATTTCACTTTCGGCGTCTTTAACTGCTCCATTTAAGACGTTAAATGGATGTTTAAAGAACATCTGGACATCACGTTGTAATCCTCTTTCGAACAACTCAAATTGCATTAAAAACTGAGTTGAAATGTGACGAGCTATCGGGGAAAAGTCCTCACTACTAAAGAACTTCATATACATTTTGTAAAGCATTGATTTGTTAGGTAGAGCACCAAATAGTTTACCAGAGCTTTTGAGCACTAATTGTGAGGGGCTCATACCATTAAAAATATTAATCGGTTCAATCGCTACTCCTGCTGACATTCGTTCAACATCACGATGCCAATCATCTAAAATCCGGAAATCCCCATCCATTTTAAAACGCTCATGTTGATACAACTTATTAAATCCATCCGCCATTTCCTTCAAATAAGATTGACTGCGGATAAAAGCAACATTTGAGGTTTCAAGCCATTTTTGGAACGCATTCGCAAATTTAGGCATAATCGTTCGATCCAAATAAGTTTGTATCTTATGGTTAATCTCTTCGTTTAACTGGCCTTGTAAAGCTTTGAAATCACTATCTTCTTTTATATAGCTTGAACATTCTCGAATAATTTCAGGAATCGCCTTTTCAATATCTTCTTTCATTTCTTTGCGGATATTTTGATAAGAATCTTTTATTAATGCACTTTCTTCTTTTTCAAGATCATTTAACTGATGAACAGCCGCCTTTAATTTCTCTACCATCTCTTCATTCCATGTAACCGAGTGAAGATGTTCCTTTTCCATTTCAGTCCGTTGTTCAAATAAATATTTAATCGTTTCACGAATGAAGTAAAGGATCTTTTCATTTCTTTGTTTTTCAAGAAGTTCTACATCTGTTATCGTCAAGAAAAAGTCAGCTACATTACGTGTATCCGTCTGTGGAGTAAAGGAATGTAATTGCGCATTTGGGAAGTAGTATTTCACACGTGATTTCGTTTCCGTGAGAATACGCTCCTCCTCAAATTCACTATAAATCCCATCCATTTTATTAAAGATAAAGTGAAGCGGCATTTCTGGGAATTGTGATTTTAGTTTTAATAAAAATTCACGCTCATGATCAGTGAAGGGGTGATTGCCATTCAAAACAAAGACAAAACAATCTGCTACAGGTAAATATGGAAGCCATTGCTGATTATTTTCTTCATTTCTCGAGGCCACTGGCGTATCAATTAAGACAAGTTCACTCTCAGATAAAAACGTACTCGGCCATTTTACTTCTAGCATAGAAAACGCTTCATGATTATCTTCACTTTCCATAGTGAAGACTTCTTCTGTTTCACTTACTTCTTCATCGATTTTATCCTTCTCTTCATCAATTTCGATGATCTCTTCATCTCCATCCTTTAAAAAAGATAAAAGAGGAATGCTGTTCAGGAATATTTGTTTCCCCAACGACATCATCTAAAAAGGACTTTTTCGCACCAACAGAAGCTCCTGCAATTAACACATGCTTTTTGTCAAAATCAAGTAATTGTTGCATTAGCCATCTTAGTCTTTGCCCAACTTCAAGCTCATGTTTTTGAGCCCAATTAGAAATCTCTTGGAAAAGCATCAAACTACTTTCCAACGAATCCGATTGCACAGGTAGACTTTCCATTTTTTCTTTTGCTTGATACATAATCGCTTCTTCAAGCTGGCCAGGGAATAACTCATTCCATGCTAATATGGCCGTTGTACTTAATAAATCATTGGCTTTTTTAGACAACTCAAACCAATTTCTCATATGTACCGGGATAATAGATTCAATTTCTCTAATAAAATACGTTCCACTTATTAACTCAAAATACGTTTCCTCATACTTTTTTGATAAAAGTGGCCAATTTTTTTCACTACGCTCCTCATATTTTGCAAATGAGTCGTTAAATTCAACGAGCCAATCGAAATACAATTCCTCACCTTGGTAACTGGACCAAAAGATCGTGACCAATTGCTCATATTTTCTTTGGTCTAATGCAGCAAGTTTAGTTAATAAGTTCATAAAATAAGCAGGGCTTGTCGTAGTCGTTAAATCTTGCTTCACGTAATCAGATACTTTATCAAACCATTGCATAGATTCCGTTCTAATCGCTTCATTTACCGCCAGTTCGATAGCTGAACTATAATCACGGTATTGCTCAAAAAAGGCACGGGCAATCTCGGTTACATTTGGGTAATCTGGATTTAACTCAACAGCCTCCTTAATAATTTTCGCGGCATCATCCAACTTTTCCTCTTCCATATGAATAGAAAAAAGCTGTAGATATACTTCTGTTTTTAACATCTCATCAGTACTTTTGATCGATTGATACATCTTTTTCGCTTCTTTTATTAAACCTTGTGCATCATAAGCATCCGCGATATTTTTTTGAGCCCAAGGAACTTTTTCCCCAGTAACCTTCTCCCATTTAAAAATCGCTGTCTCATAATCTTTATGATGAAAATAAAGCTCCCCTTGTCCAAAACGAATGTCATCAACTGTTACTTCACTCGTTTCATCCAGTTCCAAAGTTAATTCTGCTAGTTGCTGAAGTTCAGGTTTATTTGTTGCTGATTTCACTAATTGTTTATATAAATGTTTATTAATTAAATTTTTATCCATTCGATTCAATCCCTTTCCCACACTTGACTTTTTTGAAGTTGATTAAGTCTATTCCCACAGTCGGCTTTTCTTAATCTTAGTTACAAGTTCAAGTACTCTTTCATCCTAACAGTAGTCCATTTTAAACAATATGTATATCCTACTATGGTGCGATTGTAACAGATTTAAATGTGTCGTTCTTTGCAGTTATGTTTCAATTTATCTACAAATAGTAAAAAACAAAGACAGACTTTGACAAATTTCAATAAAGAAAAAGGAAAGGTCGATAAGAGTGTGGCTAATCCATCCAATTTTCACTGTCCAACTCTCACTTTCCTAGCACATCCCATTCGAAAAAAAGAAAAACACTCAGTATAACGGGACTACCCTCTCTTTAAAAAAGGTTAATTCCTTACCGAATGTTTTTTCATTCATTTTCTCTTTTCTTTTCGAACTTATAATTCATCTGGTAAATAATGAACATAGATCTCTATCATATCCCGATGTGTTTGTAGGACCTTCATTGTTTTGGGATGAGGTTTCGAATAAATCGTTTTATAATCAATTTCACCAATAGCTGGACGAACCTTAAAAGCTAATTTCTCTTCATCCAAGGAAAATTTCGCATCAATACCTTCCTTATTTCCTCTCGCATCTAAACGAATCCACTTTTGTTCTGGCTCGATATACACAGCATTTAAAGCATGAATACAAAAACCTTCTTCAGGTGTATCAAATAACGTCAGTCTTTGATAGCAAAAGCCAGTTGGAATGCCTTCTCTCCTTAAAATCGCTGCTAATAGATTTGATTTTGCATAACAAATCCCCATGCCGTGTTCCAATACTTCCGATGCTTTCCTCGTCACCTTTTGACTTTGAATATCCCAAGAATGCGAGATTTGATCACGGACATAATGAAAAGCCTTCTCTACTTTCTCAACCTCTGTCAGCTTACGATTAAATAATTGTTCATTTATTTTTTTATTAAAGGGTTCTTGAAGTTTACTTCATTCAATTCAACTGTGTAGTCCACTAAATTCGACGATTGTTGCCTTAACTGCACGACAGTGGCCTCCTTACCTGATCGTAAAATAATCCTGAACTTCATATGTCTCAAAGCCACATTGTTCATATAACTTTTTCGCATTTACGTTCAATCCATCTACTTCAAGGAAGATATCAAGATTCTGTTGTATACCTTCTTGAACGACTTTAATTAACGCTTCTTTTCCATAACCCTTTCCCTGCTCTTCTGGAAAAATCGCAAATCCGTAAATCCAACGTTCTTTTTCGTGCTGGCTCACTCTCATTTTACCAATTTTACGCCCTTCTACTTCTATTAGATACAGTTTGTTATCTTTATCAGTCAAAAGCTTTTCATTATATTTAAGTGCTTCCTCTTTACTAAATTGAAAACAGGATACGTCTAGAGAGGCTAATAAATCAAAGTCCTCTTCAGTTGCTTCTACTAAAGTAATCGACTCAGATGTTATGCTTAATTTTGTGTCTGTATTAAATTTCATCTGTCTCTCGGAAAAAGCTAACGGCAACTGTTGAGAGTGAATCCACGCTTTAGCAGAGTCTGATAAAGCAGGAGTATTGATAAACACCTTTATATCATTCTTTAATTCTAGCTTAGCTTCCTCTAATAATCTTGTAAAAATCCCCTGTGCCCGATAGGCTGGATCAACCATGCCACAAATTTCAGCTTTATTGCCAAAACGATAAATCGCTAAATAACCAACTAGTTGTTCATCCTCATATTGGAAAAAGTCCTCTTTACAGGAATCAGCACGAGATTCAAGCAATTCCCAATTTAATTTAAGCCGGATATTCTCATAGTTTTCACAACGGTTTTGTAGTTTTTTTATCTCTTGAAGCTGTTCTCTTGTCAGCATATACATTCCCCTTTGATAAAAACGTTTTATTTAATTATATCATTTTTCTGAAAATAATCACTCTATCAGCTAACAAAATACGGAAAAGCTCTTAGTTTTACTTATTCTTTTTTGACATTTTTATAATTACATAACTCAACTTTCGCATCGAGAAAATCCGTTCAACTAGTTGGCAGAGCAAAAGGGAAGCTCTTAAACAAATGCCCTTGACACGTTTAAAAAGCGAGAACGCACTATCGCACCAAACGGATAAACTGTGCATCAAGAAAAAATAGACAATGTACAATGCACTTCGGCTGTCGCTCCCAAAACCATACTCCGCTAGATAATGGAATCGAATCTAGGTTCAGTTTTCTCATTGAACAAAAAAACAGTTATTCCTTCAACGTACATGAGCTTGAGAATGATTTTTCTCCTTCCATGACTCATTACGTTACAGTTGTAAACAAATCCGTGTTGATGCTCTGTACATTAGCTAGATGATCGAGCTTGTTTATCCTGTCTTTTGATGACTACAGACTTAGGAAAAAATAGGTGGCAACGACCTATTTAGTTCCATAACCAACAAAGTGAAGAAGAAGGTCCTTCTGCGTTAGAAATAGCTGATTGAGGATGGCCATATCATCAAGCCTCTCCACGACACTTAGCGGACAAAACCATACGGAGACTCCCGCGGGAATAAACCGTGGAGCGAGACCCCGCAAGGCTTGCCGAGGAGGCTCGCAAGGTTCCCGCAGGACGCGGAGTATGGTTTTGGTAGCGACAGCCGAAGTGCTTCTTTTAGTGAACAGTTTTCTTCAACTGCCTACTAAGAAAGAAATGTGTTCAGACTGTCAACGATTAAACCGTTCATGTAAAGTCAATTTGAGTCTTGTATCGCCCTAAAGTCAATCTCTATCGACGGTTAAGGGGCAATTATACGCTGCGGAAGTTGAGTTACATAACAATAATATCTACACGATTATCCCGCCATTAACACAATATTCAAGCCTAAGATAAGATTCTTTTGAAAAAAACTTGCGCCTCCCGTTACGTTAGGGGCTATGATAAAGGAACAGAATACCACTATGAAATACGCATGTTAAAGGAGCAGATAAATTATGGAAGAAAAAGAAACAGTCCCCCCTTCAATTAAACCGAAAGAGTTTTGGGTTTTACTAAAAAAATATCGTCCAGCACTTTGGGTCATCCTCCTAGCTCTTTTGTTCGGCTTAGGTGAAACCGCAATGGCTTTACTCGTTCCGTTATTAACGATGAATTTAGTCGATGTTTTAGCAGAAGCTAGCTTCTCATGGCAATCGATTTCGACTTTAGTTATCGTATTTATTTTACAAGCGATTATGTCTGGGTTTTCCATTTATTTAATGTACTATGTTGGACAAAAGATGGTCGCTGGTTTGAGAAATGATTTATGGAATCACATTTTACAGTTAAAGATTCCTTTTTTTGATAAAAATACATCTGGTGAAACGATGAGTCGGATGACAAACGATACGAATATCATCAAAGACTTTATTACGATGCAAGTCATTCCCTTTATTTCTGGCATTGCTTCCATCATTGGTGCGATGATTTTATTATTTATTATCGATTGGAAAATGACTTTATTAATGCTCATATCGGTTCCACTAGCCTATTTAATCATCATGCCACTTGGCTCAAAAATGCTCAAAATATCACGGGCTTTACAAAATGAAACGGCTGGTTTCCAAGGAGATTTAGGTAGAGTCCTTTCTGATATTCGTTTAGTCAAAGCTTCAAATAGTGAAATAATGGAAGAAGATATGGGGAAAAACCGAATTTCTCATTTATATCGTTATGGCATGCGTGAAGCAAAAATTCAAGCCTTTGTTTCACCAGCCATGATGTCAGTTATGATGCTCGTGCTTGTTTTAGTTATTGGCTATGGTGGTGTTCGGGTTGCCTCGGGATCTCTAACTTCAGGAGAACTAGTTGCGATCATTTTGTATTTATTCCAAGTTGTGATTCCTTTTACGACATTAGCGGTCTTTTTTACCCAATATCAAAAGGCTTTAGGGGCAACCGAACGAATTCAGGAAATTTTTCACGAACACAAGGAACCTTATACCCAAAAAGAAACGAATCAAAAAAATGTGTTCAAAAAAGCAGATGAGGTTATGTCTCTCTCGACCAATGGGGCATCTTTACATTTTCAGCAAGTCCATTTTTCTTATCAAAAGGACAAACCGATTTTACAAAACCTTTCGTTTATAGCTGAAGCTGGGAAAATTACGGCCTTTGTCGGTCCAAGTGGTACAGGTAAAACAACCATTTTCTCTTTAATCGAACGGTTTTATGAACCTAATTCGGGTCACATTGTCTATGGAAAAGATGAAATAAAAGAATTAGATTTACAAGCGTGGCGTCAAAAGATTGCCTACGTTTCTCAAGAAAGTCCGATGATGAACGGAACGATTTATGATAACTTAAAATATGGATTATCAGAAGCTAGTGATGAAGCGATAGCAACAGCGATTGAACAAGCCAACCTAACTAGCTTTATTGACTCATTGCCACAAGGATTACAAACTCATGTTGGGGAAAGAGGCGTCAAACTATCCGGAGGACAAAAGCAACGATTAGCGATCGCTCGTGCCATATTAAGAGATCCTGAAATTCTCTTATTAGATGAAGCTACTGCTCATCTTGATAGCGCTTCGGAAAAGCTCGTACAGGATGCCTTGAATGAATTAATGCAAGGTCGAACAACCTTGGTAATCGCCCACCGCCTTTCAACCGTCAGACATGCTGACCAAATTATCGTCATTGAAAAAGGGAGTGCGAGCGGAAACGGAAGCCATAATGAGTTAATGGAGAGCCATGATTTCTATCAACAACTCGTACAACAACAATTAAACTAAGAAGCATTAAAGCCATTATATCAGTGTTTCTGCTGACATAATGGCTTTTTAAATTATGGATTATATAGTGTGATTCAAAGCTTACTCCCCTAAATCAACGTTATGATAAACTTGCTTAACGTCCTCTAAATCATCTAATACATCAATTAACTTTTCAAATTGCATTTGAGTATCTTCCGCAAGCTCGACTTCATTTTGCGGCAACATCGTTAATTCGGCAATGGTAAAGTCTGTTACACCATCGGCTTTTAACGCTTCTTGGACAGAATGGAACATCTCTGGATCGGCATAAATAATAACTGTGTCATCTTCTTCTAAAATGTCACGAACTTCTACATCCGCCTCCATCAGAAGCTCTAATACATCATCAGCTGTTTTGCCCTCAATCCCAATTACCGCGGTTGCATCGAACATATAGGCAACGGAGCCACTGACACCCATATTTCCACCGTTTTTTGTAAATGCAGAACGAACCTCTGCTGCCGTACGATTTACATTATTTGTTAACGCATCAACAATAACCATTGATCCATTAGGTCCAAAACCTTCATATCTTAACTCATCATAACTTTCTTCAGAGCCACCTTTAGCCTTTTCTAGGGCACGATCGACAATATGTTTAGGCACACTGTACGTCTTGGCACGCTCTAATACTACTTTAAGAGCACGATTCGATTCAGGATCCGGTTCACCTTGTTTCGCCGCAACATAAATTTCACGTCCGAACTTAGCGTTAACACGACTCGTACTCGCATCCTTTGAAGCCTTTTTTCTCCTTAATATTATTCCATTTACGTCCCATCTAAAAACACTCACTTTCAATTAAAATAAGTCCAGCCAAATAGTTCAATTAGTTCATAACATCATCTATTATACTCCGATTATCTTAACTTTTCACCTATATGATAGATCGCTGTATGGTGAGGTCGTCGCCATACTTGTTTAGGCAGCGTTCCTCACTCTAATTTACACACCATCCCCGACCATACATTCAAACCTTCCTCATACTCTCTTTTCTCTCACCAACATACGATAAATCCCATACATCACTATAAATAACACTAACGCCACAAGCTGTAAGACAAAAATATAATAGGGCCATGGTCCAAACCAATCAAACGGTGAAGGTCCTGGCGGTTTTCGCATTAAATACATATAGTTTCCATTAACTAGTAAGTTCACAACAAAAACAAGCGCAGCATAAGCATTCAACCACAACCAATTAGGAAAAACGGACCGGAAAGTTACTTTATATTTTTTCACCGCTATCATATAAACAACAGATACAATGACAAAAGCATGTGACAGAAAAAAGTGAAAATAGCGATAATGAGGAAAATCATAACCACCTATATCAGGAGTTATTAGCGTTAAAGTTGCACTACCAACACCTGCAAAAAATGTAAACTCAAAGAGGCGTTGTTTACCAAAAACAAGCATTAAAACAGCGGTTATTAACGTTACACTGCTTAAGTGAAGAGGGAGTGCATAAGTTATCGACCATTCTCGATGGAGCAACAACCAAAAATGGTAAGAAACTTCTAAACCTACTAATAAAATCACTAAACTATAGCGTAATCCTTTTTCGATTTGTGGAAAACCACTAACTGTTCTGGCCTTCAAAACAATCGCTAAACAGATTAATATAAGTAAAATAAAGATAAATAAATGCGAAAGGCCAAATAATTCAAAGATTGGACCTTCATTTTGATAAGAAAACCAAGACATTTTATTCCCCCTTTTATAGCGCCTCAAACAGGTTCATAGTAGCTCCTTTTTAACCTGCCCTTACATCGCCGTTTATTTCATTATAATTCATTCTCCTTCTAGAACATGCCTTATTAAGCAAATAAAAGAACAACGACCAGTTAAAAAACCGATCATTGCTCCAGCACTTTTTATTTGTTTATAATAACCCAACCATTTTTAATCCGTGGGCAATTCCGTCTTCATCTACACTTTTTGTCACATAGCGGGCACAATCCTTCACCTCAGGTTGGGCATTTCCCATTGCCACACTGTTTTCTATTTCTGTTAACATCTCAATATCATTTAAACCATCACCAAAAGCATATTGTCTTTCTTTTGGATATCCTAGTTTCTCCATAATTTTAGCAATTCCAACCGCTTTAGAACCGCCTTCTGGAATTACATCTAGCGAAACTGGGTGCCAGCGAACAAAATCTAAGTCCTTATACTTTTGCTCATAAGGTACTTCTTCATTTTCTTGACAGAATAATAAGGTTTGATAAATATCACGGTCCCTATAAAAGTGCGGGTCATGCTCAGGCATTTGATAAATCTTTAAAGTGGCGATGCTTTCTCGAATATAATCATGGTCTTCAGCAACATTTGCCTTCATCTCTTCATGATTCATAAAAACGACCGGATGACCATTTTCTAACGCCTCATTTGTAAGTTGTTCCAATGCTTCGCTATTTAACGGATTTGTATAAATGACTTCACCGTTTAAAACGACATATTGACCGTTGTAACTGACATACGTATCAATCCCTAATTCTTCACGAAGTTTTTTATACATAAAAGGTGCACGGCCTGTTGCAATTGCCACTTCATGACCTAATTCCTTTAGTTTCATAATCGATTCCTTTGTTGAAGCTGGTAACGTTTTTTCTTCTGTCAATAATGTCCCATCAATATCAAAAAAGATCACACTTTTCTCCACTACTATCCCTCTTTCTATTTTTATAGAATTTTCTCCTACCCATTAAATCCACTCCACTACCATTAAAACAAATCTTCAAACAATAAATCAAATATAATTCTTTTCCTCTTCCTCATGTATCTCAAATTTACGAAACCTCACCCAGATTACTGCTAATAGAAGTAAGATCACAGCAGCGATAATATAAATAAATGAAACTGGATAATACATTAGAAGCAGAAAAGAGACGAGTGGTCCTAATGCAGAACCGACATCAACAACAACCGTATGGGCTGTCATCATTTTCACTCGCTCAGTTCGAACTGCAGCACGAGTTGCTAATGTATCAGTGATTGTTGTAAACATCGTTGATAACAATTGAAATAATAAAATAAACAGCAACAAACTCACGATTCGATCCGTAAAAGCTAAAATAAAGAATAGGAGTGAACCGCCGAGAAGCGGGAACAAAAGAATCGGGAGTACTGATTTCATTTCATCTAATTTCCTCCCTATTAAGGGAGCAACAAATGGCTCCCAGCTCCAACGCAGTGCTTGCATAATTCCAGCTAATGTAGCAACACCAATAACAACCGTGCCCATTTGCCACTCACCACGATATACCGTTTCAATTAATGGGCTGATCGTTGAAGCAAATAAACCCATAACGATAAATCCTTGTATAAGCCCTGTGCATAAAACTAAAACGACAAACGGTGTCACCCATTTTTTCTTCATTGTCTTGGCAACTACCCTCTTATCTTTGGCTTCCCCCTTCCCTTTTGGAACAACAAACCAAACGACTGGTATCGTTAAAGCCGCAATGACCGCAAATGAGGTTGTGACGAAAAAGATCGATGTTTGATCGACAAGGAAACCACCTGCTAACATTCCGACAAGTCCACCAAGTCCCCATAAACCGTTGTATAAGCCAACATGCCAACCGCGATTTTGATCTGTTGTTACATCAATAACCGTTAGAAAACCTCCAAGCCTTACAAAGGACCACGCGACTCCCCATAAGGCTCTCATCATGAGTAAGCTCCAAAAATCTTGAAATACACCATACGAAAACGTCGTAATAACGGCTAATATTAAGGCAATAAAGACACCTGTTCTTAACTGAAAATGTTTGTAAAAATACCCGACTAACGGATTTAATGGCAAACGAATAAAACGATTAATTGATAATAATAGACCTATTTGCCAAATCGCTGTTAAACCAAAATCTTGCCAATAAAGCGGGAGCACAATAAATAGCATCGCATCTCCCATTACTGCCACCGCTGTCACTAACGCTATAGCGATAACTCGACTCTTTGCTGTCAGCTCCATTCCCTCACAACCATTTCCTATCACTCTATATTTAACATTTTTACATTCAATAAAGAGGAAAAAAAGGGTAAACTTAATCTAGAATCATTTCCCCCTTTTGAAAGAGAGGTTGATGTAAATGAAATTATCAGAACAATATGAACAACTATTGACAACATTTCCCCATAAAACGGTGAAAACGACGAATAAGGAATTAGCAAAAGTCTTGTATTGCTCAGAGCGCCATGCCAAAAACATTATCACAAATTTAAAAAAGGCAGGTTGGATTCAGTGGAAATCTGGAAGTGGGCGCGGTAATTTTTCTACTCTTACACTCCTGTACGAGTACGAGGATTTTATTACAAAAATCGCCGAGGAAATGGCCTCTACTCATTCGATTGATGAAGCGATTTCCTTTATAAAATCAAAACCATTAAACTCCATTCAAAAGGACCGGTTTATTGATTGGTTATTTTCTAACTTGATTACAATCGAGGATGAACTTGCAACAAACCATGCTGATCACTTAAGATTTGCATCCTATCGTCCTTTGCCAAGTTTAGATCCTTTTGACGTGAATCGCCGGTCCGAAAACCATATGATGCGACACTTATTTAATCAATTAGTTGCTTATGATGAAAGGGCTCAGCGTTTTTTGCCAGAAATAGCTCACACTTGGAAGACCTGTCCTAACTCCAAAACATGGACATTTTATTTAAGAAAACAAGTACTCTTCCACAATGGCGATGAGCTTACCGCTGAAGATGTTTGTTTTAGTTTCTTACGTCACAACGATTCGAACTCTGCATACCACTGGATTATGGAAGCAGTTGATGATGTTCGAGCGATTAATCGTTATACCGTTATGTTTACATTAAGGCATCCCGATCCATATTTCCTCACCTTTGTCTCATCTTTAGGTGGTAGTCTTATTCGAATGGATCAAACGAATAAACCAATCGGAACTGGACCATTTTTAATCGATGTCAATAATGAAGATAAGCTCACCTTACAAGCGAATGAACGCTATTTTGGCTTGCGACCATTGCTCGATAAAGTGACGATGTATTTTTTCCCACAAGTGTATGAAACGTCAACGATTGAAAATATCGCAACCGAAAAAAAGCTTAACTTTTATCAATATCCCAATTCAGTTAAAGCAAATTTAGCCTATGAAGAGAATTCCATTATTGACCGTGGTAGCAAGCTCTTGTCCGTCAATATGAACCGCCCTATTGGTCAGGACTTTTATTTAAGGTCAGCCATTAACATCGCCCTTTCACGAACGACAATGATTCAAGAATTGAAAGGAAATCGTCACGTTCCTGCTTATAGAATGTTTTCTGAATCTGAGGTGAAATGGAACGCTTCTTTTGTAAAAGCGAAGGAGTTTTTACGAAAAAGTCAATATGATGACACTCCATTACATTTATATTCTTATGTGGGGGCAGGAAATGAAAAGGATGGCAAGTGGATCCAGAGAGAATTAAAAAAGCTTGGTATAACCGTCACCCTACACTTCCTTCCTTTAAAAGAGCTCCATTCATTGCCTCTTAGTCAAATATCAGACTTTTTACTTGGAGAACAATTATCAGATGAGAACCTTCATTATACTTATTTATCAGCCTACTTTGGCAGTCATAGCTTCATGCAATACCATTTAACAAATAAATGGAAATCTAAATTAAAACAAGAACTGCTCTCGCTACCTGACGAAGAGGCACAATTGAAAAAACTGAGGAAAATGGAAGAAAGCCTATGTGAACAACACGCTCTTATTTATCTTTACCGTTTACAGCAGTCAGCTATTTACCCAAATGATTTAGAAAACATCCATTTGAATGCATTAGGATGGGTCGATTATACAAAACTTTGGTATCGCCATCACTAGTAAACCTTTTATACCAATTAAATATAACTAAAAAAAAGATTAATCCTCCTAATCCGTCTCAAAATATAGTATAATAGGACTGTGCAAACGATTTCATTTTTAGGATATTTAGGGGGAGTCGAATGAAAAGAATAAAAGAAAAGAAAAATAGCCGCTTTCGTTTTTTACTAAAGCATAAGCTGCTCATTGTCGTTTTTAGCATAGTCGTTATTAATGTCGCTTTTGTCACCATGCTTTTTATGAACAACGAACAAGTTCAAAATGAAGTTGACAATATGAATGCTGCTCTTCATGTGAAGGATGACTACTTCTCAATGGTTCAAAACATTCAACAAGTTGGCTTAATCCAGTATGATATTTTGACTGGAAATTATACGAATAATCGAGTGAATGAATTAGAAGAAAAGCACTTAATTGCCAATGAAATGCTGATGAAAATCGACCCTTTTATGGAAAGTCAACCTAGCTTACAAGGTTATTTCCAACTACTGAAATCAGTAGAAGCTGAATTCCAGGATATAGGCGAGTTATATTTATCAGAGCCTATATTTGGAGAGCGAGCTCAACGAATTACAACGGAAGCATCGAATCGGATTACCAATAATTTAATTGATTTAGAACGGGCAACAAACCCGATCGACGAATTTTTCACAGAAAATATGAACACTCATATTGAAGCGTTAAATGAGCGTATGACCACATCAAGTGTCTTGTTAATCATCGCTACACTCTCATTAACGATCATTTCCTTTATGATTATTTTCTTATTCGGTCGCCACTTAAATGACGGGGTCTTAAAAATTTTTAAAAGAATTGATGCTTATAAAAACAATGATTTCTCTTATCGTCATGAGATTAAACGAACAGATGAAATTGGGCAAATCGACCAATCCTTAATTCAAATGGCTCAAAATATGACTAAGGCTTTAAAAATAAACCTGAACAGTAGTGCTCAAACATCAACAATTGTCGAAGATGTCCTTCATCAATCGAAACAAAATCAGCAAGCATCTAAAAAAATTGAGGACTATACGAGCGAACTCAAACAAGATATCAATGCACAGCTTGAACACGTCACTTCGATTTCAGCAATTACAGAAGAATCTGCAACAAGCACTCAAGCGATTCAAAATTCGGTTTCATATATTAAAAACCAAACGGAACAAATGAATTCGATTGCGGCTGATGGCAAATTACAAATTGAGCAAATGGCAGAGTCCATTCAAGAAACAGCGACAGAAACAAGTCAATTATCACAGTCAATCCAAGCCGTTGTCGCTCAAATGAAAGATGTCTCACGTTTTATGGAACAAATTGATAAAATTACTGAGCAAACGAATTTATTAGCGCTAAATGCCTCAATTGAAGCAGCTAGAGCTGGACAGGCAGGAAAAGGCTTTGCCGTTGTTGCCAATGAAATTCGCTTGTTATCCGATCAAACCCATCAATTCTCTCAACATATTAAGAAGACGATTCATTCATCCGAATCGAAAACGAAACTTTTTATGGAACAGTTTCTTGCTTTTAGCTCATTTGTGCAAACGATTGTCTATAAGTCCAATGAGGCCGCCACTTTATTTGCGACAATTAATGAACAGGGAGCTGAAATTGAAAAGAATCAATTTGAAATAAATGAATCCATCAAAGAAATTTCATTAGGGCTTGAGGAAGTAGCCCAATCGACTCAAGATTTAGTAGAATCTGCCTCCTCGATTTTTGATAAAACGAATACGATTCAAAGTTATACAAATGAACAGTTCCTAACATCAAACCATTTATTAAATTCAATGCTTGAGTTAGAAAATACATCAAAAGCCTTAAAAGAAAGCTCTCAAGCTTTTAAACTACTCAAAGAAACGTAATCCAAAAGCAGCTTAATCGTCCTCAAGGTCGATCAGAGCTGCTTTTTGTTGTTTATTAAAGTCGCCTAAGTAAAAACGGGACATTTATCACAGATGGATCGTCCCTTGTCCCTAATCAAAATAATTAGTAGGATTAAAGAGTTAAATTTGGCTGTTTTTGGATTCGATTTATTTTTATAGGGTATTTATTCTTTATGAATCAATTAAAGCAGAATATGAGACCATGAATTGTTTGTAAAAACTTCGATAATGAAAGGATCAATGCGATGCCTTATGCTGTTGAATTAATGATTAACTATGGAATTTTGTTTTTATTTATTATCTTATTAGCAGGGTTAGTCGTTCTTTCCAAAAAATACCCGATTATTAGTACACTAGGAAAAGGGTTACGAAATAGCTTTATAGTTGGGTTTGGATTGTTGATGCTTATCGTCTCTTTAATCGTCTATTCTTTTTTAGCTTTTATTATTATGGGGGTATTTTCCTTTATTACAACCGAGCCCGCTTACATAATTAACGGGGAACCATTTAACCCGTTTATGGCTGATAATGAGGTCATTAAAATTATTTTGCCGTTCGCGATTTTTTATCTCGTTGTCAATTTTGGCAGCACATTTGCTTATATGTATTTACAATTAAATGTTTGGGTTCATAAAGGTCTTGTCTTCCTAACGACAGCACTTGCGACGGTCTTTATTTTCCCACTGATCGTCAACAGTTTATTTTCCAATATCCACGTCACATTTTTAGGCGGCTTTTATTTTATTCTATTTATGGTGATTATCACGATTAAACAACTCATCCGTCGTGAGCACCGTGCTTACAAACGTTACCGTCGCCGCCCATGGAGATATTTCACCGACCGCCTTTTCCCATGGTTAAAAACCGGAAAAGACCCTGGGAGAAAAGATCCGTATCATCATTTGTAAGCATATAATTATTTAAGAGAGGAGTTCGCACCGATGATGCGACTCCTTCTTTAGGTTTTAGTTTTTAGTTCACTATTGTCGAAAGCCTTCACTAAGAGTGACAGATGTTATTACTCTTGACCAACATTCAACATTAACTCATCAAACACTTCTGTAATTTCTGGTACTTCCATATAATTTTTTGATTGCTCTGGCAGTTTTGGATATAGTAGTTCAATTTCAGTCCCGTTCATTTTCATTTCTAAAAGCGGATAGATTTCACTCTCAAGTTTGTTGTATACACGGAACATTTCAAATGGAAAATAGACTAACTCTTTATCACTTTCAATGATAATTGAAGTATACTCATCTAAATGAGTGATACTCTTTACTTTCAGCTCAAGATTCTCCTGTGGTAATAAGATGTTTTCAAGTAATTCTCGTTCCCTAATATAATGAAAAGGTTGATGTTTTATTGGAGTCAGCGTAAATGAAAGCCTTTCACCTCCTCTTTGAAGAGGATAAGCAATCCTAATTGGTGTTGCTTTATACTCTTTACTTTTATCATTGATGACATTCTGATAGTTTACTTGTTCATACTCAAAAGAACTCGCTACTATATTCGCTCTAGAAATGTTTTCATGAAAAGAATAATAGCCCTCACCTATTTTCGTTGCAACTGAAGGTAATACTTCTGGGGTTGCCGGTAACCAGCTTAACTCTTCCTGCTCTTTCGGCAAGTGAACAAATCCTTCAAAATAAGCAAAATCCTGATCTTCCCGATAACGATTTAGTTCAACTCTTTTATGTTCACTTAAAATCTCTTTGCCATAGAAGATATTAGAATACTGTGGAGCTTGCGTATGATATTTATCTACGTTAAAAACAAAGTCCCATTCCCCTTTTTTCTCACCAATACGAGTCATTTGTATTGTAACCTCGAGATTATTATCCCAACCCTCTGCTCCTTCATAAGGGATATAAATAAAACTAGCAACCTCGTTATCTTCAACTATTGGGTAAATAGCTTTACTATTATAAGAATTTGCATCATGCCCGAACGTTAAATTCTGCTCAATTTCTAACGTTTCCTTTTCCTCTTCTTGCTCGACTCGAAAGCTAACAGCAAACACATTTTGGTCATAAATGACATCTTCTAAGGTCACCTTTATGCCCTCTTGCTCCAAACTTACATTTAACTTTGTGTATTGATTATTCAAGGCTAAACGCTTTAAATAGGGAATGTCATCCTCCTCGACAAAAATACTAGTAACTCTGCCTTCACCAAGCATCTCCTCTTCTCCATATCCAAGTACGGTTATCAACACAGCAACTATCCCAACCATTAGCACCGATGCCATACTCACTAAAAGCCGTTGCTTTCTTTTTGGCTTTTCATGTTTAGCCTTTAAAATTCCTTGGGCGATTGTGCGGTTTAGCTTCTCTTTTGGCACTTGTACTTCTTCCATCGACTCTTTAATATTCCGTCCAAACCTTTCCAATCATATCCCCTCCTTTTTCTAAATTTATTTTCATTTGAGTTAGGGTGCGGTGAAGCTTCGATTTTATCGTTCCTTCAGGTTTTTGAAGCAATTCAGACATTTCTTTTATCGAATATCCATAGTAAAAACGTAAAATAATTAATGATTTCTGTTCTGGTTTTAACCGATCAAACTGCTCGTCCACTAGCATTTTATTTAATGTATCATTTTGCTCATTTTTTTCACTTACGGTCCGTTCAAAATCAACATAAATCACTTCTCGCCTTCTTCTAGTCGCATCAATTGCTGTATTGATTAAGATCCGCGTCATCCAAGTCGAGAAATATTGGATCTCTGTTAATTTATCATAGCTACGATAAGCTTTTATTACCGCATCCTGGACAATGTCTAAAGCATCCTGCTCATTTTTAACAAAAGAATACGCGACACGATACATTCTTTCTTGCTCTGTCTTAATTAGCTCTTCAAACTTTGGTTTCGGTTCTTTCTTAAAAAAGCTTTTTAATTTCACATTTTCACCTCCTGTCAACTATTAGACTCGCTTCCATTCCGATCCGTTCCAGCTTTTTTTATTTTATCACTTTAAAATTTTAACCCTTGCTGTTTTTGGCATAAAAAGAGAGACTTTCTTGTGAAGCAGCTGAAAAGTGCTGGGATACGAATGGTTCAGCACCGACACCCGCTCCCAGAAGACA
The DNA here is from genome assembly GCF_000292245.2 of Alkalihalobacillus alcalophilus ATCC 27647 = CGMCC 1.3604. Taxonomy (GTDB): domain Bacteria; phylum Bacillota; class Bacilli; order Bacillales; family Bacillaceae_D; genus Alkalihalobacillus; species Alkalihalobacillus alcalophilus. Next base: position 22,641 of record NZ_ALPT02000024.1, read on the forward strand.
CACTTGCTTGGAATAAGTGAATCATAGAAACTCTTTCTTACAGAGACTTCTTGGTTTAACCCTTCCCCTTTTCTTAATTAAAAACGAAGCCCATGGAATTCCCACAGAATGTGTAGGGCATTCCATGGGCGGAGTATAGCTAACAAATGTACTAAATAAAAGACCAGCTAAGAAGTGTTTAATCTCTCTTAACTGGCCTACTATTTAACATCACTCATATTCTTGTTCCCTCTCTCATTAAGAGAGGTTTCCTTATTATTCCTCTACAAACTCTAATCCGTACTCTACTGTTGATTCAATAGGCAAATCTTGTGGGATTTTCATATAGAAGTAAATCATATACCCATAACCCCAACCTGAATCATTATAATCAATTTTATCAGGATCAAATTGATTAATTGGCCATTCGTTAGTAAATAGTGTTTTTTCAATCTGAACAGACTGAGGTATAAGCATTTTTAGCGTATCACCGTTCAGCTCAAATCCCGGCAATGGGATTTCCATCAGCATCTCAAACCCACGTAAATCTAAGCTTCCTGCCGCAAATGAATAGATTTCAATAACCCCGTCATTTTCTGCTTTTCTTTCTACCATAATTGGGTATGAGTAAACATCACGATCCTCATAATCCATGATTAATTTTTCAGTCTCTATCTGAAAAGAAGTCTCTTGCTTTTTTATAAACTCATCAGGAATCTGCTCCCATTGTCCATTTTCAAACTTTCTATATAACTCATCAATGTGGATTCGTTCATTTTCTGTCATTTGTACACTTTCCATTGACTCAACCGGTAAAAATAAATAAATGAATAGACAAATTACAATAGCACCTAAATAGACAGCAGCAATCATATGATTACGCTTAGCCTTTAATTTCAGCATCGAATCCCGCCACCTTAACACAATAAAAATAATAACTATTAAAAGGAGAAGAACGACTAACATTAAGTTCTCACCTCCAAACGATTCGTTATTACAATCGTAACAAAAAGCATAAGGGTACAACTTAAAAGTACTTTTACGATGACAAGCAAAATCGATGTTTCTGCAAAGATTTGCACAAAAATCCAGTTAAAGCTCCCTTGCCCGCCACTTACTGTAATAAATCCTCCAATAAAAACTGCCGGAATGATAAATTTGAAAGCTGGATACACTTGAACGAGCATACCAATGACATAACCGATTGTCCCAAGCAATAATAAATATAACATCGTGGCAACAGCCCCGCTCATAATGATAGTCCAACTAGGAATAGATTCATAAAAAACGTCGCCACTTTTATTAAAATAAACCCCCACTTTAATCATATAACTTGAAAAAAAGGCAGTAAATCCACTAAAAACGCTCATCACAACTAAATAACAAATATTCGCTAGGTTCGCACTTAAACGTGAAGTCACAAAGGAAAAATCATCATATCGATAAGCCTTTGACGTGATTAATATCCCAACGATAAACGCCCAAATAAACGTAAACACAATTACTGAATTTGACGATACTTCATAAATACGAAAGCTATACATTTCCGAACTCGTCATCCCATATGAAGAAGTCGGAAAAAATACCGTAAATAATATTGTCGCCACTTGGAAAACAATCATAACAGTAAAAGCTCCCGATAACGCATTTAATTTAAATAACGTTTGTTTTTTCACTAGTTCCAATAAACTGATGGAACGTAACATCGTCAGCCCCCCTTTCATTACTTGTTTATTTCCTTATAATAGGAATCATCATCCGTTATTATTTCTAAATCGTGAGGTATTTTTAAATAGATCATCGATTGACCAGTAGATGGATTAACCTGGTCCGCTTCATAGGCCCCTTGAAATTGTTTAATTGGGAAACCATGGTCAAAAAGTCTAACTGGTTTTCTAATAAAGTCATCTTCCCCCATGACTAGCAATCTGTTCTCTCCTAATTCAACTCTTGCGGTTTGTCTTCTCTCCTCTAAAACATAACCTAAAGCCGTTTCTAACTCTGTTCTAGCAATCATAAAAGCTTCAATCATCCCATCATTCTCTTCCTTCCTTTCAATATAAATCGGGAAAGTAGATTGATAAAACATCGTCGTAAAATAGATTTCATCGTCCTCATAGTCAAAACTCCACGTATCACTAATCCAGCTTTGATCGATGTCTGTAAAGTTTCCTGCTTCGATTAACCGTTCGGCTTCCTCTACTCTTGCTACCGACTCTGCCGCCTCCTGTTTTGTATACGTATATCCCAAATCAAGCTGTACTGGTTTTAACTCATCTTTTGGGAGAAGACTAAAGATAATCGGTGCAAGTAGTAGCAAAACAGAATAAACCGTTAATAGAATCAGACTTGGGTGATATTTTAGCTGACTTTTTGGTTTGATTATTTTTTTGCCAAGATAAAAACAGCCAACAAAGAGGACAATGATAAAAAGATAAGAACTAATAACTAACGACATCATCTCCATTTACCTCACCTCCAGGCGTTTACCGACTAAAACAGAGCCAACCATTAAGAGAATAACGGTCAATAGCACGTTAAAGCTAAACAACCAAAACGAAGACTGATTAAAGTAAGCATGGGCAAGAAAGTTAAAAAATCCGTTCAATTGCCCAGGCGTATTTGTTAAGGTAATGATAGCAACAACAGTTACTGGAATAATGACCAAAAAACTCTTATTTAACTGTACAAGGCTCCCGAGCAAATAACCGACTAAACCAAACATTAAACCATATAATGCCATCCCTATAATCCCTGCTATATAGTCCCAAAATCCCGTTTGGCTCGGATAAAATATTAATTCACTGTTCGTTACAAAATACATGATAACCTTTTGTACGTATCCCGCTAGAAACGCGGTTAAAGCACCGATAATACTAGCAAACAATAAATAAATAAAATTGGCCAAGCTTTGACTCACATTACTTGTCACAAAACAAAAATCATCATACCGATACGATTTGGACAGGAGTAGAATCCCCATAACAAACAACCAAATAAATGTAAAAACCAAAATAACATCATTTGTGGTGGACCCCACATTATAAGAACGCGAGGATATCGAAATCGTTGATCCCATCGAAAGCAACATCATGACACATTGTGTAACCATAAGAGAGAAAAAGAAGCCCCAGTTTGCCTTTATTCGAAAAAGAACTTGCTTGAGGACAACCTCTTTCATACTAGTTGTCGCTAAAGACATCATCAATTCCTCCTTTACGACTTTCCGTTAAATAGACACAAATGTCACTCGCTGAGACCGAACTAATTTGTAACCCTAGAACCCTTGCCTTTTCAAGTTTTTTCTCGCTATCATTAGGAACAACAAGATAGCGAGAATGTGTCCCGACTGACTTTTGGAACAGAACTTCTTTGCCTGTTGCCCATTCCGTGACGAGCTCTGTATCACCTTGAACCGCTACTGCTAAGTCCTTTAATTCCGCAATCGAGAGATGTTTTTCAACTTTCCCCTCTTTGATTAATAACACATCCTCTAATAAGTCTTCTATTTCATTCAAATGATGACTTGATAATAAAATGGAACGTGGGTGATTAATATAATCTTTAATTAACGCCCGGTAAAAATCCTTTCTAACCGATTCATCCATACCTGTCGTCGGCTCATCAAAAATCGTTAATTCACAGCGAGCTGATAATCCAAAAATCATATTAAATGTACTTTTCATCCCTTTTGATAGATTTTGATGAAGCTGCCTTGGATTGAAAGAAAAGTAGTTAAAGAGATTCTTCGCTAGCTTCTCATCCCAATTCGGATAAAAGCGTTTGCCTTCTTTTAAAATATCTTCGAGTGTAAGACTTGTTGGAAAATACATTAAATCATCGACAAACACGGTGTTCAAGGAGATGTTAATGTTATTAAATGGAACTTGCCCAAATACTTTAATTTGTCCACTGCTCGGTTTATAAAAACCAGCAATTAATTTCAGCAAGGTCGTCTTTCCCGCTCCATTACGTCCGATCACACCGGTAATTTTCTTCTCATCAATCGTTACACTCAATTCATTCAATGCTTTTTTGTGACGATAAATTTTACTGACCTTCTCTGCTTGAATGACACTCATTGCTTCTCCCCCTTAATTTCTTTATTCATCTCTTGTATCATTTCCATAATTTCTTTTTCATCAACAGATAAACGATAGGCCTCAAGCACGAGCTCATGTACAAGCTTTCTTAATGTTTGTTCCTTTCGTTCTGCCATAATGAATTGTTTTGCCTCTCCTGTCACAAACATCCCAAGTCCCCTTTTCTTATATAAAATCCCTTTATCAGCAAGGATATTTAACCCTTTGGCAGCTGTTGCAGGGTTAATCGTTAACATCTCAGCCAATTGATACTGCGAATAAATTTTTTCATCAACTTTAAAGTTCTCTTTTATAATTTCCGTTTCCAACCATTCGGCAATTTGTACATAAATCGGCTTTGAACCGTCATTATCTATGATCACATTCATTCACCCCATATCCGATACATAGTGCATTACTGTTGTAATGTACTATACTTTAATTTACCAAAAAATACAATATACATTTACAAAATTAATGCAAATGACCAAAATTCCGTTTTACAGAATAATTGTATATATTACATCTGAGAAATTAAGACTTAACAACGAAAAATAAAAAATTATTATACAACAGAAAAATAATCCTTCTATTATAACAATCATCTGTTATAATATTCTTGTAATTAAGTATATTTAGTAGGGAGGTTACGTTTTACTAAAAGTACTTTAAGGATGGTTAGTTTGTTTTTTCCTTGTCGTTCTTTTATTTTTTCTTTATTACGCCACTAAAAGTAACCGCTTACAAATGGAGGATGATGTTAACATGATCACTTTTTTTAGTGCTATTATTCTTTTAATTATTGCCTATTTTACTTACGGAAAATTTGTTGAAAAACAATTCAGGCCAACTGATGATCGTTCAACCCCGGCATATGCCAATAATGATGGTATCGATTATGTTCCTATGCATAAACAAAAAAATGCCCTTATTCAATTATTAAATATTGCTGGTACTGGACCAATTTTTGGGCCAATCATGGGGGCATTGTTTGGACCAGTAGCTTTTATTTGGATCGTTGTTGGTGCTATATTTGCCGGTGCAGTCCATGATTATTTAACAGGGATGATTTCTATACGAAATCGTGGTGCTCACATTCCTGAGCTAGCAGGAAGATTTTTAGGGAAATTTTCACGTCATGTCGTCAATTTCTTTGCGTTACTACTCCTTGTTTTAGTTGGAACCGTATTCATTACAACCCCTGCATCATTACTTAGTATCGTTACAAATGGCACTGTTGCCGTATGGATTTTCGCTGCATTAATTATCTTGTATTATTTCTTATCAACGATTTTACCAATTGATAAAATTATCGGGCGCGTCTATCCATTCTTTGGAGCTATCTTATTATTTGGAACTATAGGTGTTGGAATTGCACTCCTTTTTTCAGGAGCAAAAATTCCTGAATTAACTATTGAAAATTTACATCCAGATAATTTACCTATTTTCCCAATTTTATTCTTTACCATAACTTGTGGAGCTTTATCGGGTTTCCATGCCACACAATCACCTATTATTTCTAGAACAGTAAAGAAAGAATCAGAAGGACGTTATATTTTTTATGGAATGATGATTGCTGAGGCAATTATTGCGATGATTTGGGCTGCCGCTGCAATGAGTTTATTTCACGGTGAGGCTCTAAACGAGTTAATTGCAGCTGGAACTCCATCTGCCGTCGTAAATGAAGTCTCGATTACGTTACTTGGTGCCATTGCAGGAACCATTGCTGTATTAGGGGTTATTGTTTTACCAATTACTTCAGGTGATACAGCCTTCCGTGCTGCTCGTTCAATCATTGCTGATTATTTGAATATTAATCAGAAAAAAACAAGAAATCGTTTAATGATTGCCCTTCCATTATTCGCCATTGCTTATGGACTCATGCAGATCGACTTTAACATTCTTTGGCGCTACTTTTCGTGGGCAAACCAAGCGACTGCCGTCATTGCTCTATGGATAGCAACAATGTATTTATTTGTAAAAGGAAGACAATATATTATTTCATTAATACCAGCCTTATTTATGACCTATATGGTTCTCGTCTATATTCTAAACGCACAAATCGGTTTTAATATTGACTTAAATATTTCCTTTATCGTAGGAATCGTGTTAACAATCTTCTTTGCTATTTGGTTCTTCTGGAAAGCTAATAAAAATAAAAAAGCCGGCTTGCAAGTTGATTTAGAAGTTGATGAAACTGAAGTAAAAACCAAGTTAAGTTAAAAGCTAACGATACCCCACTCCCATCAATAGAGTGGGGTTATTTAATGTAATCTTAGCTAGTGGAGTGTCAGCCAAACTCTTTTGGGTGCCATTCCTCTCCTTTTTTACACACCTTCCCTGACCAACCACATCCAACTCTTTACCCAAAACTAAAAACACACCAAAAACCCCAGCACTTTACTGCTGAGGTTCGCTTTTTATCTTTTTATTCATAACGCAACGCATCAACTGGTTGCAGTTTTGAAGCTTTAAGTGATGGTAGTATTCCAAAAAGGATTCCGACAATCATTGAGAAAACTAACCCTCCAATAATCGCAGGGACGGAAATCATAAATGGCAACATCGTAAACGTCGAAATCAGTTTGGCAATCCCGATTCCAAGGCCGATTCCAAAGATCCCACCGATACTCGTTAACACAGTTGCCTCGGTTAAAAATTGGAATAAAATCATATGGCGTTTGGCACCAAGAGCTTTTTTAATACCGATTTCACGGGTACGTTCTGTTACGGAAACGAGCATTATATTCATAACCCCGATCCCACCAACTAGAAGGGAAATACTTGCAATCCCGGCTAAGAGAAACGCAAATGTTCGCGTATATGCTGCCATTTCTTCCATAATTCTCTCTAAATTCATGACTGTATAAGATGCTAATTCAGCGTCAACTGGATGTAAATCTGCATTTAATAAGTCAGCAGCCATCATCCCTGCTGTTTGAATCGAATCAGAATTGATCGCTTGAACCGCAATTTGAGTTGGGGCATCATATCCGCCAACAAGTGGCCAAATTTGTTTCGGTACATATACCTTTGGAGGATACCAGTAATAATAAGAATATTCATCATTGACGTCTTCAGCTCGATCGGTAAAAACGCCAATTACGCGAAACGGACTGCCCGCTAAATCAATAAAGCTTCCTGGGATAAAGCCTTCTGGAAACAGCTCATCCCTTGCTTCTTCATTAATCATCACGTATTGATATTTCCCGTTAAATTCCTCATCCGTAAACTCTCTTCCTTCAACTACTGTGATAGGAAAAAGCTCAAGATACGTTTGATCAACACCATACATTTCAGGCCATGAGGAATTCGCTAAATGAAACGCTTCGCCGCTCCAAGATTGATGGTAAGTGGAAACCACATTAACTAACGGATCACTTTGAATCATTTCTAACGTTTCTTCACTGATCGGAGGGGCTGAAATAAAGGACATATCACTCCCCCAATAATCATCCTCACCATATTGATTGTTCTCTTCATATACGACATTAATTGTATTGTTTCCCATTCCGACTAAGTCACTTTTTAACGCTTCACTTTGGCCTTCAATTATCGAGACAATCGCAATGACGGCAGCGATCCCGATAATCACCCCTAGCATCGTTAATAAAGAACGCAACTTATGGGCAAAAATCGATTGAAAAGAGAGCTTAATATTTTCAAACATTACACTCTCACCCCATCTTTCCCTTCAACCTCTTCTCGCTCTTGTCCGAGAAGTTCACCATCACGAATATAGACGATCCGATCCGCTTTTTCAGCAACTTCCTTATCATGGGTAATCATAATAATCGTGACACCTTCTTCATTTAACTCTGCAAACAATTTTAAAATTTGTTCACCCGTTTTTGTATCAAGGGCACCTGTTGGTTCATCCGCTAAAATAAAGCGGGGTTCATTTACTAACGCACGGGCGATGGCGACACGCTGTTTTTGCCCACCAGAAAGTCGAGTCGGTGAAAAACCAACACGGTCCGCCAATCCGACCTTCCCTAGTACATCTAACGCCCGCTTTCTTCTTTCCTTTTTCTTAACACCAGCATACACAAGCGGGAGTTCAACATTTTGCAGAGCCGTTAAACGAGGCAATAAGTGAAAGGTTTGAAAAACAAAGCCAATTTCCTCATTCCGAATTGTGGCTAGCTTCCCTTCACGACCAGCGATCATATCCATCTCATCTAACTGATAACTGCCTTTAGTCGGTTTATCTAAACAGCCTAAAATATTCATTAATGTCGATTTTCCCGAACCAGAAGGCCCCATAATCGCTAAAAATTCACCTTCTTTTATTTGTAAATCTATGTTACGTAAAATCGGTACTTCCTCTTTGCCGATTTTGTATGATTTATTAATATTCTTCAAACTGATCATACATTTGGACCTCGCTTCCTTCTTCTACATTCGAAAATGGTTCAACAAGGAAGTCCTCCAATGAGACACCACTTAGTATTTCAACTAAGCCCATATCAAAGTTCTCTTCACCTAACTCAACGACTTGTTTATAAGCTAAGTTATTTTCATCGACTTTCCAAACATAAGGCTCTTCTTCCTCACGAACAACGAACCAATCATAAATTTGAACGCCATCAGATGAAACAGCTTCTTGCTCCGTATACGGCTCCATATTAACATGAAAACCAATTTCTAACCCTTCATGCTCTTCAATTTGAACCGTAAATGGATAATTCGATGATTGTGGATTAGAGCCATAATACATATCCATCATTTGATCATCCTCATCAAACCCAACTGGCAGCTTGCCCACATCTGTAATCGTTCCAAACCACTCTTGTCCATCATATACTTTTTTCATAATACGGACTTGGCTACCAACCTCTAACGTATCCAGTAAAAATTCATTGACCTGACTTTTAATAAAATAAGATCCCGTAGAGACAATTTGAATTAATGGTCCTTGTGTTTGTTCGTTTGTGGCCCCTTCTGCGATATCTTGATTAATCGTTTGGACAATTCCATCCTGTTTTGCAACAACAACATTGGCATTTTCTTCATCATCTTTTTCCAAAGCCGCAATTTGTTTTTGAGTTTGGCCAGCCTCTAAATTACTAACACGTAAATCAAAATTAATTTGTTCTAGCTCTTCTTCAAACATTTCCTTCTCTTCTTTTGTTTCAGCCTCTTTTATTTGTTTCTCTAATCTTTCTTTTTGTTTTGTCGTCCGGTTAATTTGCATATAGGACATTTCAAGTGACATTTTTAATTGATCTAGTTCTAAAGAGTAATCCTCTAGTGGTTCATATTCAAATAAAGGTGTACCTTCTTCAACTGTGTCACCTTCAGCCACAAAAAGCTCAAGAATTTTCCCGCGCTCAGGCTCATAATAAACACGTTCTGATTTTTCAGGCTCAACCTTTCCTGAATACGTATAGGGCGAGTATATTTCCATTCCGAACATCATGTCAGAAACAGCCATGGCATATGGCTCCATCTCCCCCCACTCCTCATATTCCCCCCCAGCATTGACGGAATTATTTAAAGCCATATATGCTCCAAATCCAACTCCACCTAAAGCTAGTACTCCTGCAACCGACAAAGTAACAATTAACCCAACCTTTTTCTTTGACATATCCTGACCCCTTTTGTTTTTCTACTTTTTTCTAATTATAGAAATATTATGTATTATACCTTCTAAATAAGCAATCTATTTTTTCCGGAAAAATAGATTCATATAAAAGACGAATCTTGACCATAAAAAGTTTCATCATTTTAAACATTTTTTTAATTTTCTGTTCGTACACTTTGTAGCTGCTTATATTAATTTCTTAATAGAATAATTTCAGGACGATTGAATAACCGCTGTGGAATAATGCTATTACCTAACCCACGATGAACGATCATTTTAGAACTTTTACCTGTGTACATCCCTTTTACATATTCAGGGAATAACCCTTGATTAGGAGCAATAAGACCACCGTTATTTGGTAATCCAATTTGTCCTCCGTGAGCATGTCCTGATAAAATTAAGTCAACATCATATTCTTGATAAAGAGCAAAAAACTCAGGACGATGAGCTAATAAAATCGTATAATTCTCCGCTTCAATTAATTCATTTTCGAATATAACACTCAAATGTTGTTCGGTTGTAATTTCTTCTGATTGGTTAGATTGGATAGCCGGATCATCAATTCCAACTATATTTAGTTGTCCTTTTTTCAGATGCACAGTCTTATAATCATTCCGCATAACTTCAACACCGATTTGTTCCAGATTCATCTCAAGCTGTCCGAAATCACCTGACCACCACTCATGGTTACCCGTCACAAAATATACTGGTGCAAGCTCAACTAGCCCTTCCATCAGATGAAGAGGTGCTTCTGATTCTGCTTTTTTCGCATCGATTAAATCGCCCGTAACAACTATCAAATCCGGCTGTAGCTCTTCTACTCTATTTAAAAGTTTACGTTGCTTGGAACCGAAACTCTTGCTATGTAAGTCGGATAAATGAACAATCTTCAATTCACCAAAATGAGATTGGTCCAAACCTTCCAGTTCAAATTCGGTCACAACAAGACGATTATTTTGGTCAGATAAAAAGAGAGGCACTCCGATAATGGCCATTAACAGTGCAATTAAAAGTTTTTTCGTTTAAACATAGTGTAAACCCCTGACTATTAACTTTTGAAAAATCAAACTACAAATTCCATCACATATCCGACATCCTATCTGATATATTGACAAACTTTTCCTCCCTTTAATTCGCCATAACTATTTCATTTCCTTCTCCACAGGCTGTTCATTCTAATTAAATAACTGCCTTTATGAAACAAAATGATCTAACTTCATTTAACTCTCACAACACTAACCAATACCAAGTGGTCCACATATATAAATAACAAATGCCTCTGAGGGATTCCTCAGAGGCATTTGTCTACGGCTAATGAATGCCAATATATATGTTTTTCTATTCTTTCAAACTAGTTAAAACTTGTTCAAACGCTTGCTTGTCAAAGCCTTCTGCAAATGAATGATTCAGACGCATTGCTTTTCCAAAGTGATATTGTTTGGCCCCTATCCTTTGATGTAATTCTTGAATATTAGCTGATGAAAGACCTGATCCAGGCATAATCGCTGGTCCATCCGTTGTAAATGACTGATTCACCAATGCTCGTAGTTGTGATTTACCTTCTTCACAATTAATTTTTCCACCAGAGGTTAAGATTCGTTTCACTTGTTTTGAATAATTGGCTAATGCTTCATAGGCCGTTTGCTGATTATCGACTTCATCAAAAGCTCGATGAAAGGTAATATCTAAATCAGAAGATAACGCAATAATTTCTTCTAAAAACTCAGTATCAATCGTTTTATCGTCCTTTAATGCCCCAAAGACGATTCTCTTTCCACCTAGGTTAAGCAATGCTTGAATATCTTCTAATATAATTTTTCGATCGGTTTTTGAATAGTTAAAGTGATAAGCGTGTGGACGAATCATCACTTGAACAGGAATGGTTACAGAGCTAAGAACTCGTTTTATCGACCCGTAGCTAGGTGTCAGTCCACCTTCTGATATCGCTGAAACAAGCTCTAGCCTTGTCGCCCCAAACTGCTCAGCCTGCATTGCCTCTTGATCATTTTGTACAATCACTTCTATTTGCATCAAAGTTCACCTAACTTTAATTATTATCTTTTGAAATATAACTAACTCAACTTTCGCAGCGTATAATTGACCCTTAACCGTTGATAGAGATTGACTTTAGGGCGATACAAGACTCAAATGGACTTTACATGAACGGTTTAATCGTTGACAGTCTGAACACATCTCTTCGTAGGCTGTTGAAGGAAATTGTTCACTAAAATGAAGCACTTCGGCTGTCGCTACCAAAACCATACTCCGCGTCCTGCGGGAACCTGGCGAGCCTCCTCGGCAAGCCTTGCGGGGTCTCGCTCCACGGTTTATTCCCGCGGGAGTCTCCGTATGGTTTTGTCCGCTAAGTGTCGTGGAGATGCTTGATGATATGGCCATTCTCAATCAGCTATTTTTAACGCAGAAGGACCTTCTTCTTCACTTTGTTGGTTATGGAACTAAATAGGTAGTTGCCACTTGTTTTTTTATTCAATGAGAAAACCGAACCTAGATTCGATTCCATTATCTAGCGGACAAACAGACACGGAGACTCCCGCAGGAATAAACCGTCTAATGAGACCCCGCAAGCGTGCTGAGGAGGCTCATGAGGTTCCTGCAGGACGCGGAGTGTCTGTTTGGGAGCGACCGCCGAAGCACATTGTACATTGTATATTTTTTCTTAATGCACAGTTTATTCGTTTGGTTTGATAGTGCGTTCTCGCTTTTCAATAAGAAATAAACAAAGACCATTTTTCTGAAAGTGCCATTTCTATGATTCTTTTACGACCATTCCAAAAGCTTTCACAAACCCTATCGCCTGTTCTGGTGAAATGATACAACCAGCTAGCTGCTCACTAGAAACTGAAATTCGTTCAAATTCACAAGTACTAATGTCGATCCCGTTTAAACGAACCTCATAAAACGATGCCTCATTTAATTTACTTTTGACAAATTCAACGGCTTCAAATTTTGCCTCAAAAAAATTCGCATGTTCAAGTACCGATTCTTCAAAAAGAACTTGTTTAAAGTTGGCATGATTAAATTCGACATATGGAGCTAACGTATGATTCATACTCACATGACGAAAATGGGCTTCTGATAAATGGCAGCCGGTCATTTTGCAATGAATAAACTCGACACGATGAAAAACGGCTTGATTTAATTCCGCATTAGAAAAGTCGCAATGATCAAAAATGACATCGGCACATTCTAATAACTCAAAAAAGCTCCCAACAAACGAAACATTTTTAAAAACGCTCTGGTCAAAAAAGACTTTTTCATACTCTTGGACATGAATGACTTGATTTTCAATTAATCCATTCTGAATATACTTTTCCTCTTCCAACTGTTCGCTTAAGTTAAGCTCACTCAATACTTTTGGTAGCTTTGGCTTTTGCCGTTTTGTTTTTTTCACCTAGTCACCTTCCAACACGATTATTTCTTATTACTATATTTTATGAGCGTTTTATACCCTAATCTAGTTAGTTTAAATTGTTCATCTACAAAACTTGAACTTTCCATAAATGTCTTTAAATCTTGTGATAAATTCGGTTTGATCATACTCAATTGCTCATTTAACTCTTGAATAGAAGAAGCCTCAAAGTTTTCTGAATCAAGGGCAGCCGCCAATTCCTTCATTGGATCCTCTTTGACAAAAATATTTTTTGTCTCTAAAAAGGCTTGCTGAATTTTATTTTTAGCATTGGTTAATTCAGTCAAGATATTCGCCTTTTCTACTTCCTTTTCTTTGAACCTAGTACGATATTGCTGCTTCTCTCGCTCATTTAAGTCCGCCTTCTTCAATAAATCTTCCATTAATAACGTCTGATCAAGGTCTATTTTTTCTAACTCTTTTTCTTTTTCCTCTACCCCTGCCTCAAAGATCATCGTTGGTGCCTCTAATTCATTCACTTTTATTTGTGGCTTATACTCTTTTGGTTTTTGTAATTCTTCAGACTGTCCACTTTTTAAAAGGAATAACTCCTTTTGGAGAGCATGCAACTTTTGGAAAACGATAAAAGCAAAAGCAATTAAAAAAAGTAAAACAACTGCCCGATAAACAACTTCATAAAAAACGGCTACATAAAGGACAGCAAGACAAATAAGCCAGCCGAGAATACAAATACCCCATTCTTTTGCTGTTGTTGGTTTTATTAATAATTGTGATAATGGCTTTAAATTAGTTCCTTGTCGTTCCATCATATTTCTCCTCTTAAATAAAATACTCCATCTTTCATTTTAGATGGAGCCTAAACTTAAGATAACTATAGCACAAATTAATTATCAAATATGCTCAAAATTATCAATAACTTAGGGGAAATTATGGGACATTCTAAGACTTGGTCCTAATTCAAAGATTCAGCGACAGAACACAGTATAACCGAATACTTGTTATATCTTCTCTATTAATAATTATGCTTTTAATTGATAGTGCAACTCATCCAAATGAAGTTCTTTTAAAATGGCTAACTCTTTCTCTCGCATTTCTACATAAGAAGATAACTGTCTTAATCTCTCATCAATATAAGCAGGATGACACATCACCTCTAACGAAAAATCCTTGAATAAATCAGGTAAATCTTTAAAGAAATTTGGATTCACTCCCTCCGCATAAAACTGATCCGTAAAAAAATCGGTCCTTTTTGGTATAGCTAAATCCTTAATCACGCCCACATTTCGAAAAGGTAGCTGATACTTATCAGATAAGTGTTGCACAACCGGTATTAATTTTTCCCAGCCATGAATATGGTGATGACTATCCAAATGATGAGGCGGCTTTTCAAATAACGTACAAAAGGTTTCAATTTGAGCTGACCATTCTTTTTCTATTTCAAAAAGCTCAACCTCAGCAGGCTGCTCTAAATAGCGACTTGTTAATTTAAAATCCCCATTTGAATCAACTAAACTAGTTCCCGTATTTAATAATGGCTTTCCAGATGTGAGCGTTAAATGAACTCCTATTTTTAAAGCTCGATTTTCTTTGCTTTTACATAAGGCATGCTCTAAAGCACATCCGTTCATCATTAAAGAAGTAGAACGAACAATCCCATTTTGAAAAGCATCGATTATCCCAAGATTGACAGCTTCTGATAGACCAAAATCATCAGCATTCACTATTAACTCTACCATCTATACCTCCATACTCCTCATTAATAAGAGCGTTCTATGATAAAATTAGCTTTATCTCCTCTAAAATAGGCTTTGGAATATTCTATAATTTGACCACCCTCTAAAAAGGCTTCTGTCTCAATCATAAAACAAGGGGAACCTTCCTCAATCTCTAACATTTGAGCAATAAAAGAATCGGCTAACATAATCTCAATTTGCTCAACCGTCTTTTTAATTTTTAATTCATATTGATTACGTAACAAGGAATAAAGGGAGTCCTCACACGCATCTCGATCTAACCCTGGCGTTTGGTTCCAAGGTAAATAAGCCACCTCATATTGAATCGGTGTTTCATCCGCATAACGAATTCTCTCAAGCTTATTGACAGGTGAGCCATTATCAATTCGTAAAGAATGGCTTATGAATTCATCGCTAGGGACAACGAGTAAATTAATCACTTTAATCGCTGGATTTTTACCTTGCGACTGCAGCTGTGTATTAAAATTTTCAACGGTTGCACTCAGCGATTGCTTCACTTTATTATCGGCAACATATGTCCCACTCCCTTGAATTTTATACACATAGCCTTCTACATGTAATTGATTAAGAGCCGTCCTAACCGTTGTTCTACTAACATCAAAAAGCTCACAAAAATCAGCCTCGGTCGGCAGCTTTGTATTGATTCGATATTCACCACTTTTAATTGCTTGTTTAATTTCATCCTTAACACGAATATGTAAAGCTTTTCCTTCATATTTATCGTTTTTCAAGCACTTTTTCCTCCTTTTTCATACATCTATTCTTCCTTTTATTGTAACATATTTCCTATAAGTTAGAACAATTTAAAATATTTCCTATTTAATGAATGTAATTAATTGTCACAACAAATTCCAAACCCTTTTTTCATTACGTATATATATTTACAAAGATTGTAGCAGACAGTTGTAAAGCTTGCTATCATATACATAGTAGACTGATAGTCAGGTTTAAAAGATAGAATCACATTTATTACTTGTCATCCAAAGTCCATTCCTCTTTTGCAAGAATTTTTATATTATTACTATAATGCAGACTACCCAGTTAAAGTGGCGATTATGGACACTTACGCCTTCAGTATGATGGACGGGCAAAAACTAGTAGAACAAGTGTTAGAGACAAACTAATATTTTTTCAATTAAGAACTCTCATTTTACTCACAATGGGAGTTTTTTATTTCTTATTGGAAGCTTTTGTACCCTTGATATGTGACCGAATCCCTTGCTTATTTTACACATTTCACGTCGTAACCCATGATTTACCAAGGAGTTTCGAATTGATTGAGTTCCAAAGTTCGCGTCATATATATGCTTCTACTCTGATAACCTAGTCCTAAAAGAGATATTCCAAATCATACTTATTACATAATTTGGTCATACTATGAACTCTCTCGCACTTGCAACGGAAGATGTCTATACCTCTAACCCTAACCAGCCTAAAAACATCGATTTTACATAGATTCGACAATATTGGTCTATACAACTAAACCGTAAATTGTTATACTACTCTTATAAGTTAAGTGGAAAGGGGTTCGGCATATGACATATTCGTATACCTTAACAGGGGCTAAAATGATTACGGAAGAAGGACTTTTTCATAATGGTTCATTAACGGTAACTGATCGTAAAATTACAGCAATTTCAACCGAAGGCTCTTCTAAATTATCCGATCAAATGAAAGAAATTAATCTTCCAGCTAACGCAACTGTTTTACCAGGATTTATTGATCTGCACATCCACGGAGCAAACGGTTCAGATACTATGGATGCTACACCTATCGATTTACAAAAAATCGCTCATACTATTACTAAAGAAGGTACAACTAGTTTTTTGGCAACAACGATTACACAAGATCCAACAAATATAAAAAAGGCATTACAAAATGTCGCAGCAACCGTCCAAACCGAATCAAACATGGATGGGGCTAAAGTTGTTGGCATCCATTTAGAAGGTCCATTCATTTCAGCACCACGGGCAGGAGCTCAACCGCTTCAACATATCCAAAAACCAACGATTAGCCAATTTCAAGAATGGTTAGAGGATTCCAAGCAACTTATCAAACTCGTTACTTATGCACCAGAAGAAGAGGGCGGAATTGATTTTACCTCTTATCTGCATGATAAAGGAATTGTCGCATCAATCGGTCATTCAGATGCTACTTTCACCCAAGTAAAAGAAGCGATTGATGCAGGGGCCACTCATGTCACTCACCTTTACAATGGAATGAGAGGATTTCATCACCGCGAACCTGGTGTAGCAGGTACAGCGTTATCGAGTCCCGAATTATTTGTAGAGTTAATTGTTGATGGCATTCATGTTCATCCTGATATTGTGAAAGCAACTTATTATACAAAATCGGCTGATAAAATCATTTTGATTACAGACTCTATTCGGGCCAAATGGCTAGAAGAAGGCATATACGATCTCGGCGGGCAACAAGTTCGTTACGCTGATGGAAAAGCTTTACTTGAAAATGGCTCACTTGCGGGTAGTGTTTTGAAAATGAATGATGCCGTTAAAAATATGATTCAATTCTCTGGCTGTACGTTAGAGGAAGCGTCAATTATGGCCAGTCAAAACCCAGCCAAACAAATCGGAATTTTTGACCACAAAGGCAGTATTGCCCTTGGCAAAGATGCTGACTTAACTGTTTTAGATGAAAACTACGAAGTTCTATTAACAATTTGTGAAGGTAAAATCGTCTATGATAAAAGAGGTGTTATGAATGAAAATCGTTGAGACTACTAATTATCAAGAAATGAGCGAGAAAGCTGCGAGTTTCCTTATAAATCTAGTGAAAGAAAAACCAAATGCCACACTTGGTATGGCTACAGGTGGAACACCAGAAGGAATGTATCAACTTCTTATAGAAGACTACAAGCAAAATGGGACTTCGTATAAAGAAGTTACAACCTTTAATTTAGATGAATATATTGGCCTTCCAAAAGAAGATAAAAATAGTTATAACTCTTACATGCATCAAGCACTGTTTAACTTTATTAACATTCCTGAGTCACAAATTCATCTTCCAAACGGAATGAATGCGGATGCTACTAAAGAATGTGAGGAATATGAAAAGCAAATTAGCCGTAACGGAGGAATTGACATTCAAATTCTCGGAATCGGTGAAAATGGTCATATTGGTTTTAATGAACCTGGCACTTCCTTTGATTCCAAAACACATGTTATCACTTTAACGGAATCAACTCGAATCGCTAATTCGAGATATTTCAATAGTCTTGATGAAGTACCGACTAAGGCTGTGACAATGGGAATTTCAACCATTATGCAAGCAAAAAAAATCATTTTACTCGCATCTGGAGAAAAAAAGGCGGATGCCCTTTATCAATTATTGCATAATGAAGTGGACGAAAGTTTCCCTGCTTCTATTTTACAAAAACATCCTAACGTAACGATTATCGCTGATCGAGATGCTTTAAAAAATATTTCCGTAACATCAGCTTAAAGGAGCGATTTATTTGTTTCAACAATATTTAAAAACGATTCATCACCTTTTAGAAAAAATCGAACAAGAAGAGAGCAATGTTATTTCTGAAGTCTCCAAACGAATCGCTCATTCTTTAACAAACGATGGGATTATTTATGTTTTCGGCTGTGGTCATTCCCATATGCTCGGTGAAGAGGTTTTCTATCGTGCTGGCGGCCTCGTTCCAATTAATCCTATTTTAATTGAAGATTTGATGCTACATCGAGGAGCTTCGCGTTCATCTGAACTAGAGAAACACCCGACATTTGCTAAGAGCTTTTTATCTGAAATTAACCTTTCTAAAAATGACTTATTAATTGTCGCCTCGACATCTGGTCGAAACCCTGTCCCAATCGATGTTGCGCTTTATGGAAAAGAACAAGGCACACATGTGGTAGGAATCACTTCCCTTCATTACAAAGGTAACCAAGATTCACGCCACGCGTCTGGTCTTCATTTATCAGAAGCAGTCGATACGGTTATCAACAACCATATCGAAGTTGGCGATGCCCTTATTTCATTTGCTGATGAAAACATTCAAGTTGGACCCGGTTCATCAATAACAGGTATGGCGATTATGAATAGTTTGGTCGTGGAAACAACAAACATTCTCATCGAAAACGGCCAGACCCCACCCGTCTTTAAAAGCGGAAATGTCGATGGTGGAACTGAGCATAATCAAACCTTATTAAATAAGTACAAACCCCTTATTGATAAATTATAGAATTCGTCTATCGAAAAGAAAAAAAGCTGCTCTGACACACGAATGATTCATTCCGTGCCAGAGCAGCTTTTCTTTTTAAGTCCGGTTAATATTAATCATAAATTTATAACGGTCGCCCCTATAGCTTGACTTGACGATTTCAAGTGGCGTTCCATCCGTTAAATAAGTTTTCCGCTCGATAAGTAAAATCGGGCTTTGTTTTTCAATTTCTAATAGCTCCGCTTCTGTTTTATTCGCTGTAGCTGATTCAATAATTTGGGTTGCATTTCCAATCCGTAAATGGAGCTTATTTTCAATATAATTGTAAAGTGAATTGATCACAATCTCTTCGGTTAAACCTAAAACAAGATTAGCTGGAATAATATTTGTCTCTATCGCAATTGGAACATCGTCTCCAAGTCGAATTCGTTTAATCTCGTATACGGGAGTGTGCTCTTTAATTTTAAGTTCTGTAGCAATCCCCTGACTTGCCGGTACAATTTTAAAATCGATAAGATGACTGCTTGGCTCTAACCCGCGTGTTTTCATATCTTCCGTAAAGCTAGTTAACCCATGTAATGCTTGTTCAATTTTTTGTTCTTGAACAAATGTGCCACTGCCTTTCTTCTTATAAATTAAACCTAAAGCGACCAAGTTATTGATCGCTTGCCTTACAGTCATCCGACTCACCTGGTAATACTCAGCATATTCACGTTCAGACCGTAACATATCCCCAGGCTCTAATATTCCACTAACAATTTGTTGCTTTATCTGCTCTTCAATCTGATAATATATCGGCAATGGCGAAGACTTATCTATCAAAAAAACGAACTCCTTTCAATTATTAAACTGGTATATACCATTATACTATAAAACGCACTAGTGCCGTCAACAAATGACTTGAACTTCTGATTACAAAAGGCTATACAAGAAAAAAAGCCTCCTAATTGAGAGACTTCTCGTTTGTTAACTAGCTGATAATTTTAATTTTTGGGTGACAATGTCTGGCTTTTCCGGTTTACTAAATAAAAAACCTTGCACCCAATCACACCCTTCACCTCTTAACCAATCTACTTGCTCTTGCTCCTCTACCCCTTCCATTAGAACTCTTAAATTCATATTATGGCCGAGTTGGATCATTGAGCGAACAATCGCTTCTTGAGATTTATTCCCTAATAAATTTTGTAAAAAAGAACGATCAATTTTAAGCATTTCTAATGGGAGCTCATTTAAATGTTGGAAGGACGAATAACCAGTCCCAAAATCATCGAGTGCGATTTTTACTCCCATCTTCTTGAGTGTAGTAAACCTTTCAATTGTCGCTTCTGTATAGGCAATTGATGATGACTCTGTTATTTCTAATTCTAAATAATTCGGATCAATACCTGTCTCGTTAATAATCCGCTCCACTTCACTAACAAATGATTCCTGGGTAAATTGGATAGGTGAAATATTAACCGCCATTAAGACGGGATGGAATTTCATTTTATTCCATTCTACCCACTGTAGACAAGCTTCTTTTAGCACCCAATCACCTAAATCAGAGATTAAACCAACTTCTTCAACAATTGGGATAAATTCTGCTGGTGAGACGTTGCCAAATTCACAACTTTTCCATCTTAACAAAGCCTCCGTACCTGTTATTTTTTCCGTATTTAAGTCTATTTTTGTTTGGTACACGAGATAAAATTCATTAGCTTCAAGAGCCGAATGCAAAAGCTCTTCCATTAAAAGCCTACGACGTACCTTCTTTTCGATCCCTGAATTAAAAACCAAGATTTGATTCTTTCCAGCTTTTTTTGCATCATACATTGCACAATCAGCAACCCGAATTAGTTCATCCGCAGACGTCACATCATCAGGAAAAAAGCTGATTCCACCACTTAAGGTCACTCTGACTCTTTGATTAGCCACCACAAAAGGAACCTTTACTTGCTGAATACACTCAGAAGCTATCTGTTCAATCTCTTTAACTCGTTCATCAAAAACAATGATGACAAACTCATCACCGCCTATTCGACCTACAATGTCCCCTTCTGTTACTACCTTCTTAAACCGCTCAGAAAGCTGAATTAACAATTGATCCCCTGCCAGGTGACCTAGTGAATCATTCGTGAATTTTAACCGTTCAATATCTAAAAAAAGACATGCTGTTTTTCGATTATGGCGGATCGCTTCATTAATTTTTTTATCAATAAAATGGCGGTTCGGCAATTTGGTCAAATTATCATGAAAAGCCATATAACGTATTTCCGACTCAATTTTTTTAGTAACCGTCACATCTCGAAATAGCCATAAATAAGACTGCTTCTTATCATTTTCAAGAATCTGTTTTGAAACTTCAAAGCTCTTTTCTTTTTCATGAATTGATTTTAAATTAAACTCAAATGGAGGTTTTACTTTAATTTGATTAAATTCCGGTCCTAACTCTTTCAAATCAGAAATGGCAGGTAGTCCGACCTCTTTTAAAATATTTCGAAATGCCGTATTTGACTCAACTAATTTGCCTCTTTCAGTTGTAATAACAATTCCGTGCTCAAATGAATTCAATAATTGTCCATGCAAATATTCCATTTGCTTTTTTGCTCTTGGAACAAAGAAAAACTTTAGAGACAGTGTCAAAAGGAGAACCATAATCGCACAAATAATTACCGTTAATTGAACTGGTTCTAAAAAAATAGAATAGCTCATCCATAAAGTATTATCTAAAGGGAACAAATAGGACATCCATACAATATAGATATTATGATTGTCAAATATATGTTCAAAGTACTCCATACCATCACCTATTCGTCAATTTTCATAAAAATTCTACTTTACTTTTAAGATACCATAATAGGACTTTATCCACACTATATTTTTACTATTTTTTCGTATTATAGTTGAATAAAGTTCCAGAATAATTATATAAAAGCTCTTAAGACCATTCCGAATATAAAACCCTTACTATTATAGCCTTCAATCCATATTAATAGATTCTAAAAAAAGACTAATATTGGCTAAACTGCTTGAATACATTCCTCTATTGTGATAATTCTCTAAGTGTAACTAGTAAATTATCCCAGTTACAAAAGGTAGAGAATCTTCTTAGACTTATAGAGCCTTGTCTATCCACGATAACTAAATTAATTATGCCCAAGCAGGTTTGAGTTGTAGAAAAAAAAGACACTTTGGAGCAGTTCTCCAAAAGTGTCTTTTTCCTTTATACTTGATTAGTAATAGCTTCTTCAGCTCTTTTTTGGGCAATTTTATCTAACCTTGCTTGCACTTCGTCTTCGCTTAAATTATGCTCTGAGATGTAACGATTTCTTGGATGCTCGCGACATTCATCTGAACAACCACGCATATAAAAATGCTCATTTTCTTCCGAGATTAAGATTTGTTTATTACACTCAGGGTTTGCACAATTAACATAACGTTCACAAGGCGTTCCATCAAAATGGTCTTTTCCTACAATCACATGCTCAACCTGGTTAACAGGAACACTAATACGTTGGTCAAATACATATAATTGTCCATCCCATAACTTCCCTTTTACTTCTGGATCTTTACCATAAGTCACAATACCACCATGCAACTG
The DNA here is from genome assembly GCF_000292245.2 of Alkalihalobacillus alcalophilus ATCC 27647 = CGMCC 1.3604. Lineage (GTDB taxonomy): Bacteria > Bacillota > Bacilli > Bacillales > Bacillaceae_D > Alkalihalobacillus > Alkalihalobacillus alcalophilus. The sequence continues at coordinate 45,200 of NZ_ALPT02000024.1, forward strand.
ACTTACATCTTCAAATCCTACTTTACGTAACCAACCAGAAAACTTTTCACAACGTACACCGCCCGTACAATATGTCAAAATTTTCTTTCCTTCAAATTGCTCCTTATTCTCTTGAATCCAGTCTGGAAGTTCTTTAAATGTACGAATTTCAGGACGTACGGCTCCACGGAAGTGACCTAAATCATATTCATAGTCATTACGTGCATCAATCACAACCGTATCCTCTTCTTGCATGGCATCATAAAATTCAGTTGGACTTAAATACTTACCTGTTAATTTTAACGGATCCACGTCGTCTTCTAAACGAAGCGTTACTAATTCTGGACGATAACGAACATGCATTTTCTTAAAGGCATGTTCTTCTTCTTCATCCACTTTAAACACAATTCCACTGAAACGTGGATCATTTTCTAAGTACGCTTTATAAGCATCTGTTTGCTCAACCGTACCAGATACCGTTCCATTTATCCCCTCATCCGCTACTAGAACACGCCCTTTTAATCCTAAGTCTTTACAAAATTTCAAGTGCTCTGCAGCATATTGTTCTGCATTTTCGATATTTGTATAAAAATAATACAATAATACACGAATCGGTTTGTCACTCATTGCTTTTCCTCCTACTGAAAATCATCATGTTATTTTCTCTGCCTTTTTTTCTACTTCTCTTTGCACTATGACGTACAAATAAGGCGCCAATAGAAGCACCTTGCCAAAAAATTTAAGCCAACATCGCATCCAAGCGCAGATTGGTGCTCTGTTTTTGTATAAAATATACCTATCTATTTAAACAAACTTTGTCTAAAAAATCAACTTGAGTCCTCATCAAATTGATTTCCAATTTTTCGCTAACATACGTTTACTTTTTATTAAAAAAGATCATATGCCTTATACGCTTCCTTACGACTTGGCCCTCCCATCCAATATGGACAAGCTTAAATAACTTTACTGCTAATGTTATACACAGAAAAAGCGATGAATCATTCTACTTAATTCATCGCTTTCTCTTTTATATATTTTGTTTTGCCTTCCCCAACACTCCCCCTCACTAATGCCCTTCTATTTAACCTTTAGCTATTCTGCATTTCAGTCTTCCCTATCACCTTAACGATTTTATTAACAGAACTAAATAATGCTTTGACAGAAGATGTCATGATATCTGGGTCAATCCCACAGCCCCAATACACTTGATTGTCTTTGGCTGTGACGCCAACATAGGATACCGCTCGAGATTCTGATCCTGATTCTAGTGCATGTTCTTTATAGATTAAATTTGTATATTCGATGCCTAAATGGGCTTGTAAAGCTTGGCTAATCGCATCAAGACGGCCATTCCCGGTTGCTTCTAATACTCGGTCAACACCATTTTCCCGCACATGGACAATCGTTTTATAGTCATCGAAATTCATAAACTTATAACCAAGAAATTCAATTGGGCTTGAGATATTAACATAATTTTCAGTAAAAATATCATGAATTTGGGCTGGCTGTAATTCTTGGTGATTTTTATCTGAAACATCTTTTACCGCATATCCAAAGCTCTCACGCATTTCGAGTGGTAACTCTAATCCATAATGTTGTTTCAGAATATAACCAATTCCACCTTTTCCCGACTGACTGTTTATTCGGATAATGTCCCCTTCATATTCTCGTCCAATATCCTTTGGATCGATTAATAAATATGGGACACTCCATTTTGATTCTGGTTTCTCTTCTTTATAGTTCATTCCTTTTGCTATCGCATCCTGGTGTGATCCTGAAAAAGCGGTAAAAACAAGCTCCCCTCCGTATGGATGTCTTTGCGAAACTTGCATTCTCGTTAAGCGTTCATATATCTTTTTAATTTCAGGAAGTTTCTCAAAGTTAAGCTTTGGATCTATACCGTGTGAGTACATGTTAAGGGCCAGTGTAACAATATCAACATTCCCTGTTCTCTCGCCATTACCAAACAAAGTCCCTTCCACTCTCTTTGCTCCAGCAAGCATCCCTAACTCTGCATCGGCAACACCTGTGCCACGATCATTGTGAGGATGCAATGATACGATGACATTATCACTATAGTGAAGATGATCGATCATATATTCAATTTGACTCGCGTACACATGGGGCATCGACATTGAAACAGTTGCTGGAAGATTAATGATTACTTTATTATTTTCAGACGGTTGCCACACATCAAGGACTCGATTGCAAATTTCTAAAGCAAACTCCATCTCCGTTCCCGTGAAACTTTCAGGTGAATATTGAAATTGGAAATTTCCCTCTGTTTTCTCTGCATATTTTTGGACCAGCTTTGCACCAGATACAGCGATTTTAATAATTTCTTCCTCTGTTTTTCTAAACACCTGCTCCCTTTGTGCAACAGATGTAGAATTATATAAATGAACCACCGCTTTTTTCGCTCCACGTAAAGCTTCAAATGTTTTTTCAATAATATGATCACGTGATTGAGTCAACACCTGAATCGTGACATCATCTGGAATTAAGTTTTGTTCAATTAACGCTCTTAAAAAAGCGTATTCCGTTTCAGATGCCGCTGGGAATCCAACCTCAATTTCTTTAAAACCAACATCTACAAGAAGCTGGAAGTATTCTAATTTTTCTTCAAGACTCATCGGAATGATCAATGCCTGATTCCCATCACGTAAGTCGACACTACACCAAGTAGGTGGTGCATCAATATACTCTTTTTCCATCCATTTTGTACTTTTGACAGGAGGAGTAAAATATCCCCTTTCGTATTTACTCACATTCTTCATGTTCAAACACTCCCTTAAAAATTTTTATATTTTTTAAAATTAAAAAGCCTTCCGTCTCTACATAAAGAGACGAAAGACTTTGACATCCTACGCGGTACCACTCTCATTCACACAAATAACGTGTGCACTTGGTTAGATAAAGGGAGCTCTCCCCTTACCTCCTATATTAACGGTTAGGTTCCGTCTTCACTTACTCATTGTTCAGTGAAGCTACTTCAAGGCGAGTTCAGAATTAATGACGACTGTTTTGCACCAACCAACAGCTCTCTTGACGTTTATAATCCTTACTATTCCTCTTCCATGTATTTATGAAATATTTTGAATAGTGTACTATAGATTTTCAGAAGATTCAATACCGAATGGAGAAGTTTTCAAAAATTCTAATAATATTTTTCTATTATATTATTTTAAAAAACTTTTTAGACCATTATTTTATCGACATCATATTAGTTACTCAACTTTCGCATCGAGAAAATCCGTTTAACGAGTTGGCAGAGCGAAAGGGAAGCTCTTAAACAAATGCCCTTGACACGTTTGAAAAGCGAGAACGCACTATCACACCAAACGGATAAACTGTGCATTAAGAAAATTTTATAGACCCTCCGGCTGTCGCTCCCAAAACCATACTCCGCGTCCTGCGGGAACCTGGCGAGCCTCCTCGGCAAGCCTTGCGGGGTCTCGCTCCACGGTTTATTCCCGCGGGAGTCTCCGTATCGTTTTGTCCGCTAAGTGTGGTGGAGAGGTTTGATGATATCGCCATTCTCAATTAGCTATTTCTAACGCAGGAGGACCTTCTTCTTCACTTTGTTAGTTATGAAAAGGCAGGATTCCAATCGAAACAAGCTCGCTAGTCTAGCTAACGTACAGAGCATCAACACGGATTTGTTTACAACTGTAACGGAATGAGTCATGGAAGGAGAAAAATCATTCTCAAGCTACTGTATTTTGAAGTATTGTCTGTTTTTTTATTCCATGAGAAAACCGAACCTAGATTCGATTCCATTATCTAGCGGACAAACAGACACGGAGACTCCCGCAGGAATAAACCGTCCAATGAGACCCCGCAAGCGTGAAACGCTGAGGAGGCTCATGAGGTTCTCGGCAAGGAGCGGAGTGTCTGTTTGGGAGCGACCGCCGGAGGGCCTATTATTTATTTCTTGATGCACAGATAACGTGAGATTGGTTTGTTCGTTTATGAACATAACGTATTTAAGCAAAGGGTTGACTGTTTACATTTTTTTTCAATAGGAAGGAAGAGTTAATCACATTGTTCGCGACAGCCGAAGTGCTTCATTTTAGTGAACAGTTTCCTTCAACAGCCTACGAAGAGATGTGTTCAGACTGTCAACGATTGAACCGTTCATGTAAAGTCAATTTGAGTATTGTATCGCCCTAAAGTCAATCTCTAGCAACGGTTAAGAGGCAATCAAACGCTGCGAAAGTTGAGTTAGTTAAAATGAGATTTGCAACGTACATCCATCGATTTGTGAGCCTCATCATAATGCCTCACTAATATAATAAGTTATTCTTTCCTTCTACTCTCCTGCCATTCTCGCTCTAAAATCGCCATTTCCCATAGACTCCAAAACTCCTGATCAACGAGCTGACATTCACGTTTTAATCCTTCTTTTTTAAAGCCTACTTTTTCATAAACCGCCAGCGCTCGTTTATTAAAATCAAAAACCCCGAGCTCAACCCGGTGAAGAGCTAATTCAACAAAAGCAACCTCTAGAATTGCTTTTATTAAATCAGTACTTAAACCAAGTCCTCTATATTCCGGAGCAATGAACACCTTCCCGATTCTTGCTGAACGATTCCTCCGGTTAACCCGCCCTAAAGAAATATGCCCGATTACTTCTCCACTTAATTTTGAATGAACGTTATATATGTATGTGGTCGCACTTGTTGAATTTGCCCCTGTGCAATAATCCTGTAGCTGTTCTTCTGTTAAAGGGTACAAAAATTGGGAGCCACTCCATTGAATTAGAAATGCCTCAGATGGAATCCAATCGATTAACCTCTGATAATCTCTTTTTTGAAAATAAGATAATTGAACCATTAGAATTTCCTCTCGACTATTTTTTACCACAATCTTAACACTAAAATTAATTGAAAACTTGAACTTTTCTTTGATTTTTTTTATAATGAAAATATCTAATTAGGAACGGAGGTGGGAAAAATGTGTAATCAAGCTGTTTGTGTGCATGATGGAATGACAAAATTTATGCTCGTTTGTCGTGCCAAATTTGCTGTTTTAGTTGTGGACGGGAGAGATCTGTCCTTTTTAGCAACTAAATAGCTATACACACTCAGCGAAAACACCTTTTTACCCATCATATGGATAGGAATTATTATGGGAAGGGCTATATGGCTCTTCTTTTTTATTTCTATTTTTATTAGGCGGTCGAGGTTCATTTCTCGATCGTCTTTTTGTGTTTATTTTTACTTAGAGAGTCAATCAAACGGCAACTTCTTTTAACAAACGGACTTCAAACTAGGAGGAATTAAAATGATATTATGTCAGATTAAAGATATTACAAAAGATTACGGGGGCCACACGATTTTCGAACAGCTTTCTTTTGAAATCAAAACAGGCGAAAAAATTGGACTTGTTGGTCGAAATGGCAGTGGGAAAAGTACACTAATGAAAATCATCGCCAAGGCTGAAACAAGTGATAATGGTCAAATCCATGTCCAAAAGAACAGGCAAGTCGGCTATTTATCGCAAGGACAAACGACTATATTTGCTGGTACTGCCCGAGATTTTTTATTGACAGCCTTTTCTACCCTAATTCAAATGGAAAAGAAAATACGGAAATTAGAAACTGAAATGCCTCATCAATCTGGTAAAGATTTAGAGAAGTTCATGCATGAATACGGGGAGCTTCAGGAACAGTTTTCCCATTTAGGTGGTTATAAAATTGAAGCAAATATCGAGCAGGTTGCTGCAGGATTAAAAGCTTCCCACTTACTTGACCACCCCTTCTCAAACCTTAGTGGTGGGGAACAAACGAAGATCGAATTAGCAAGAGCTTTATTAAGGAAACCCGACTTACTTTTGCTTGATGAGCCGACAAATCATTTGGATTTAAATGCGATTGAGTGGCTTACACAATTTTTACAAAACTATCCAGGCACCTTTATGGTCATTTCGCATGACCGTTACTTTTTAGATGAAACGGTTGAGAGAATTATCGATTTAGAAGATGGTGAGCTTCACAATTATTTGACGAACTACAGTGGATTTGTGAAGGAAAAAGAAGAGCGATTATTAAAAGAATTCCAAGCTTATCAGGAGCAACAAAAGAAAATCAAAAAAATGAAAGAAGCGATTAAAAGGCTACGCGAATGGGCCAATCAGGCGAATCCGCCCAATGAAGGATTACACAAACGGGCCAGAAATATGGAAAGAGCTTTAGAAAGAATCGAAAAATTAAATCGCCCAACATTAAACCATAAAAAAATGAACCTTGACTTTCAGACCGCTCATCGCAGTGGCAAAGATGTTTTGTCGATAAAAGATTTAAGAAAAGGCTATGATGGACGCGAGCTATTTTCTGATGTCAATATGCATGTCCAATACCAAGAACGAGTTGCTCTTATCGGAGAAAACGGCACAGGTAAATCGACCTTCCTTAAGCTAATTCTCGGGCAGGAAACAGTTGATGCTGGCGAAATAAAACGAGGAAGTAACATAAAAATTGGCTACCTTTCGCAAAAGCTCTATTCCGAACAAACAAAAAGAACAGTGATTGAAGAGTTTCGGGAACATGTCATGCTAACAGAAGGAGAAGCTCGCCAAATTCTAGCCCAATTTCTCTTTTACGGTCATCGTGTTTTCAACCAAGTTTCCTCCCTAAGTGGTGGGGAAAAAATGCGACTCAGACTCGCAATTTTAATGCAACAAAATGTGAATTTATTTGTATTAGATGAACCGACGAATCATCTTGATATCGAATCACGCGAAGTATTAGAGGACACCTTAGAAAATTACAACGGTACCATTTTAGCTGTTTCACACGATCGTTACTTCCTCAATAAGCTTTTTACAAAGATTTATTGGCTTGAAAACAAAAGCCTCTATTCATTTAACGGTGATTACGAATGGGCCAAACAAAAGATCACAGAAATTCGTTTACAGCAAGAGAAGCATGTATCAAAGAAAGAACAACCAACTAAGGAGGATATACAGGTCAGGCCAAAGAGAGAGAAGTCGAAAACATTTGATTTCGAAAAAGAGGTTTTTTTACTTGAAGAACAAATCGCAGCCTTAGATGAACAACTTCAAATGGAAGTAGACCTTGCCACTTTACAAGAGCTTTATCAAAAGAAAGAACAATTAGAGTTAAAATGGGAGCAATTAGTTGAAGAAATTCAATAATAAGATAAGGAGAAAACAATGAAAATAACTTTTAAAGATACATTTGAATTAGGTGATATTATTTTTGAAAATGATTTATTTTCGCATTCCCACTTTGCGAAGGTTAAAATCATGTATGATGCCAATTTTGTTGAGTTTAAAGTAATGCCATCACTGGAACAATTTATCATGGCGGAAAGATATTTAAAAAAGTTCCACCAGAAAAATAACCAAGAGCATGTCAAATTTTTCTTTCCAGAAAATGCAGTTCTTCCAAGTGAGATCAATGAGTATTTGCAGCAATCGGCCTATTCATTTGCTAAAATGGAACTCTATAAAATAAGGGCAGACGATTTCGCTGGAGGTCCCCCTGCCAAAAGCGTTACCGTTGAACAAGTCAACGAGTATAACTTAGAAGATTTTCTAACTTTACATCACCGTTTTAATTCTGAATATGGAAACGAATTTGCTACTAGGAAAAATCAAGTGTTGAAAGAACAATGGAATCAGGTGGATTTTTCATTTTACCTTGCCTATTTTGAGAGCAAACCAGTGGGGGGTTCTCAATGCGATTCAAACGGAAAACGTGATCGAAATTGACAATCTTCATGTTGATGACAACTATCAAAAAAGAGGAATTGGGCGTCAATTGCAAAAAGCCGTCATGAACGAATTTCCTGATAAGACGGTAATCCTTATTGCCGATGGAGATGATACTCCACGTGAAATGTATCAAAAACAAGGCTACCAATATTTAAGTTTTATGTATGAAGTTTTGAAAACATGGGGTAAGTAAAAACAGGCACAAAAGCTATCCTAAAAGCTCTTAACGGAGCTTTTAGGAATTTTTTATTAGGTCCATTACTATTTATCTTTTTTTCGCACTCTAATTTCTCACCACTCGGATTTTCATTACCTATTATCCTTTATTCGTAATGTAATTTCGCTCTGCTTAGCTTTTCATTACTTATTATCCGGTATTCGTAATGTAATTTCGCTCTGCTTGGGTTTTCATTACTTATTATCCCGTATTCGCAATGTAATTCCTCGCCACTTCGATTTTCATTACCTATCCAACTTTAGTCTAAACGTATAAAAAAGAGCCATTCCATAAGGTTGTTTAAAACCCTTACGGAACAGCTCCTCTACTTTTATTATTGCATCAAATTAAATTGCCCTGATTTCATCAACAAGTTTTTGCAGTGCATCGGTTTGATTGCCTGAACGCATTTTTTCTTTCATGAGCATTTCTTTTTGGCTAATCATCTCTAAATGCTCAAGTAAAGATTCCTTCGTTAAGTCTTCTTCTTCCAATGTTAATGAATAGCCTTTTGATTGGAATGACTTAGCATTTAATATTTGATCTCCCCGACTTTGGGCCTTACTTAATGGAATAATGACCATTGGAATTTCTAAAGCTAAAAATTCAAAGATCGCGTTAGAGCCTCCTCGCGTAATTACCAAATCGGTTGTCGCTAAAATATCGGCTAATTCCTCATGAACATATTCAAATTGTTTGTAACCAGATTTATTCAACAGACTCTCATCCAAATTATTTTTCCCACATAAATGAACAATTTGATAGCGTTTAGTTAACTCGTCAATGTTGTCACGGACCGCTTCGTTAATCTTTCTCGCTCCAAGACTACCACCCATAATTAAAAGTACTGGAAGCTGACTATGAAACTCAAGCCACTTTCTTCCTCTTTCCCGAGAACCGCTTAATATCTCTTTCCGAATCGGCGAGCCAATCGCTTCCGTTTTCGCTTCAGGCAAATATTTTTTCGTCTCGTCGAATGACGTAAAAATTTTCGTCGCAAATCGCTGTGAGATTTTATTTGCAAGCCCCGGTGTTAAATCACTTTCATGAATATAAATCGGAATTTTCAACGTAGAAGCTGCAACAATAACAGGCACTGAAACAAAGCCACCCTTTGAAAAAACTAAATCTGGCTTAAGTTTCTTTAAAACGCGTCTTGCATCCACGCACCCTTTCATCACGCGAAAAATATCCTTCACATTTTCAAAATCAATATATCGCCTTAGCTTCCCACTACTGATCGAATGATAAGAAATTCCTGCTTTTTCCGCAAGCTCCTTTTCAATTCCATTTCTAGAGCCAATATAATCAATTTGAAAATCTCCACCTCGTATTTCATTTATAATAGCTAAGTTTGGCGTCACATGTCCTGCTGTTCCCCCACCTGTAAAAACGATCTTTTTCATAATTCCTCCTAGGTTAAACTAATATCAATATAATTATAATAAGAATTTTAGGCAATGAAATCACTTACTAATATCACTTCAGCCCATGTCTGTCGTTTACATGAAAGTAATTGTAATTCTGTATGTATTGTATCACTAAACAATTACCTTGCTAAGATTGTTTGTTAACAATTTTATTATATTTATGGAAATGCTGTACTCAAATCCTTTTGTAATTCATTCAGCTCTTCCCTACTTTCTCCTTTAAAAGACTTTTCACCTTTATTTTTAAAAATAAAAAGCCTCTTTATTTACCAACTCTACTCTAATTATCATTCTATCTTTCTCTCCCTCCCTTTTAATTCTATCGAAAAATAATAATCTCACAAAAAAAGTTCTGAAATATCTGACTTATCATTGTACACAGGGTGAAGACATCATGTAAAATAATGGAGAGCCTGGTACTTCGCTTTTTGGTTAATCTAGCTACGTCCGTTAGAAGCTCGAGAAAAATCGGCCCGCCTATAAAGTCAAAAAGCGACTTTTTAGTCTGCCCTGTATTTTTTCTCGCTTCTGACCAAACGAACTTCGCTTTTTGGTTAATCTAGCTACGTCCGTTAGAAGCTCGAGAAAAATCGGCCCGCCTATAAAGTCAAAAAGCGACTTTTTAGTCTGTCCTGTATTTTTTCTCGCTTTCTG
>NZ_ALPT02000025.1 GCF_000292245.2 Alkalihalobacillus alcalophilus ATCC 27647 = CGMCC 1.3604
CGTTACCTCTTTTTCCCGTGCTCTCTCCCTTTTCTTGCTTCCATCCGCGGTTCGTTACCTCTTTTCCCGTGCTCTCTCCCTTTTCTTGTCTCCATCCGCGGTTGGTTACCTCTCTTTCCCATTCAAAGCAATCCGCTCTCTATCTAACTACTATTTTTCTGCGTTTCCTATCCTTTGTTCTCGTAATTGACGAATATATCTTTTAATTGGTGGGTGATGATGGAACCAATATTGATACACTATGTAGATAAGTAATAACAAGGACTGGACAGCCGCCAAATAAAAACCATCAATCATTTGACGAATGAGGGCAACAGTCATTAAACAGGCAAAAATCAAACCTACTCCTAATAAAAAAGAGACCACAACTGTTTTCCCTCGTAGCTTCGTCTTTTTAAGAAAAAGACAGCCTTGACTAATCGCATGAATAATAAAACAGGCTATAACTAGCATAATGAGCATGATCACAGGTGAAAAAACGATTTGATTGCCATTCATCCGATCAATGACAGCTAAATGAATCCCCTCAATAGGTAAAGCATTCCACCTTGATAAAGAAGACATAAAACCAAAAAGAACCCAGAGTACTAAAAGAATTAAACCAGATTCTATAAAATGCACCATATATTTTTTCATAGGACTCTCCTACTTTAAATAACTATTTTACTCGTTTTCAAGTTCTTTAGTAATCGAAATCGCGACAAAAAGGGCACCTAAAAATTGGATCCATGAGCCGAACACATCAAAGAGGTCCGCTCTCTGTAAAAAACCTGATACTCCTTGTAATCCCGCTCCATAGAATTGCCACATTCCTCCTATATACGCCAATGAACGAAAATCATCTCCAGAAGCAACCGTTGCGATATAAGCACCTGATGCCTGCAGAAAATTCCCTCCTATCCCTAGTGGCTTATTGACAACCTCTGAGTCAGAAAAGACTTCTGCCAAATGAAAGGTACTAAAAATATTGCCAACAATTCCGATTAAAACACCAGCACTGACCCAGCTATCCTCTCTCCTACTTTCAACTAGAGCATTTCGCTCCAAATAGCTTGACGTCTGCCTAAACAACAGAGGTTGTGAAGAAGAAAAGGAACTCTTTTCATCCTCTCCTTCTTCCCCCTTATTGAACCAACATATTGAACTCCTCCACCAAGAGCTTGAAGTTCATTTCCATAGATTCCTAAATTAGTCGCTAAAGAAGCTTCCGAATCCGGTAAAGAAGAGCCAAGTGCAGCAAAAAAATTGCCGAGTGCTTGCACCCAAGCTCCTATCAAATCAGCATTCTCTTCTTGCATTTTCCCTCCACCACCACACACTTGTATGCGATAGCTTATTCAAAAGTCTACGAACATGTTCAGTGTTACCCCCCACTTACTGGTGGAATTAACGCAATAACATCCTCTTTTTGAATTAGATAATTGTCCTCGGCATACTCTTCATTCACCGCAATCATCGTTGCTTCACTGATTGTTAGTTCAGGATACGACTTTTGCAACAAATCTTTAAATGCAGCAATTGACTTTCCTTCTGCTTCAATAAAAAGCTCGCCACTTTGTGCTTGCTCACTTAATTCAGCAAATAATAATATTTTAATCATTTAACTCCTCCATCTTTGGGGCCCCTTTTGGATAAGCGGTCTTTTCTAGCTGATCACCGATCCACTTTTGCCCGTCTTCCCAATGCTCTTTTTTCCAAATCGGAACAATTTCTTTAATCCGCTCAATCGCATATCGACTTGCCTCATAAGAATCATTTCGATGTGGCGTTGAGACAGCTATGACAACAGCAAGATCACTAATCGCCAATTCTCCAATCCGATGCGTAATCGCCACTTGTGTATGGGGCCAGCGTTCCTTAATTTCGTCACCAATTTGAGCTAACTTTTTCTCAGCCATTGGCACATAAGCCTCATAAGCTAAATAAAGCGTCTTTTTCCCTTTTGTCATTTCACGAACGGTCCCAATAAAACAATTTATCGCTCCCGCATTTCGATCACTTACTTTATCGACCACTTCTTGGACGGTAATTTCTTGCTCTGTAATTAAAAATAATTTATTTTCCATGTTAAACTCCCCATTGCTTAAATAGCCATTCACTAATTTCATCAACATCATTAATAAAAAAACAGGCTTATCTTCTATTTGTCCGCTTAAGTTTTTCTCCCAAACAACGACAGCTTGAATATTCGTTAATTCAGAAAGCAAGACTAAATCAGCTTCTTCTTTTAATAGAACCAATTTAGGGTACGTTTTGTTTTTATATCCCTCAAGTAGAATGACATCTAGATCAGCCTGCTCATATAGTGGCAAAAGATCTTCTAATTGCCATTCCGTCGGTTTACTAATTTGGATTTGAAGCGTTTCGGCTGCTAACACGGCGCTCCCTACCGCACCTGCTTGACGGTGCTTCCAAGAATCCTTTCCTGTATCAAGGGCGGCGAGCTTTTTGCCATGACCATGATGTTTAATCGTTGCGATCGACAAGCCCCTTTTTTTACTTTTTCTTAAAATACCTTCTATTAACGTCGTTTTTCCACGATTACTAAAACCACTAATTTGCCAAGTGTTTAAACCGTTGTCCATGGCCACTCGCTTCCTTCACCTGTAAGTAACAGGACATCGACCACATCCCCTTTTTGAAAGCCATTCGCTCCACCTGGAAGCATCATCAAACAATTGGCATCAGCTAATGAACTCACAACACCTGATTTATCCAATCCTGTTGGTTTTACATAAAACTTACCGTTATCAAAATACATATAACTCCGAATGAACCTAGAGAAATTATTTGATTTATCGTTATCAACTACGAGTGTTGCTTGAAGCTTTTGCAAATGAGGTTTTCCAACGGAAAAACTCGTTAAAATGGCTGGTCTCACAAGTAATTCAAATCCAACAAAACAAGCGGAAGGGTTTCCTGATAATCCAAATAAAAGCTTCCCATTTACTTCTGCGACTGTTGTCACACTGCCGGGCCGCATCGCTATTTTATTAAATAATACGTTCGCTCCTAACCGTTTATATATTTCCGGTAAAAAATCATAATCACCAACAGATACACCACCTGTTGTAATTAAATAATCAACTTTTTCTAATTCTAGTGAAATCTTTTGAAAGCTCTCTTCTAAATCATCAACAAGTTGTCCAAAATAGACGGGCTCAGCTCCGACTTTCTTTATTTGGGCCGCAACCATATAAGCATTACTGTTCCGAATTTTACCTGGTTGTAATTCCTCATCAACATCGAGAAGCTCTGTCCCCGTTGCGATAATCCCAACTTTAGGTTTTTTAAACACTTCAACCTCAGCATAACCAAAGGTTGCGAGCAACGCTTTAATACCAGGCGTAATCCGTACCCCTTTTTGCACTAAGCTTGCCCCTTTTTGAGCATCTTCCCCTTGAAAGGAAATATTATCACCAGATTGAAAAGATTGAGTTAATTCAAAGTAAGCTTCTCCCTCTTTTTCAAACTCACGCACTAATTCAAACATTACAATTACATCCGTACCAGCTGGAATTTGAGCTCCGGTCATGATTCGAATCGCTTCATTTTGAGTTGGGATTTTTGCTGCCACCGCTCCTGCACCAATTTCTTCAATCACTTTAAAAGACTTTGGTGATTCTTCCGTCACCCCTTGACTATCCACGGCTCTGATCGCAAATCCATCAAGTGGTGAGCGATCAAATGGAGGGACATCATGGTCGGCGATTAAATCGCTTGCTAAATACCTTTCCTCACAATCATCAATGGAAATAAATTCTGTTTCTCCTGCCTTAGCATGATTAAGCACAGCTGAAACTGCTTCAGATACTAAGATTGGTTTTCTAATATCAACCACTTCATTCACCTCTTCAAATTAATCCTTTTTATTATAAACATCGAGCATTCCAGCTTAAAGGTCTTTTTGGATTTCACGGATAACATGGTTAAGTTCAGGTATTATCAATTTATCCATCGCAAGTTTCACGGCTCCTCTTGAACCAGGCATTGAAAAAACAGCCGTATTCTCATAAACTCCAGCAATTGCTCGGCTTAAAATCGCCGCTGAACCAATATCTTCTGCATAACTTAAATAACGAAAAATTTCACCAAACCCTGGCATTTCCTTATGTAACAAAGCTTGAACCGCTTCATATGTCATATCCCTTTTCGCAATACCTGTCCCACCAGTTAATAATATCGCATCGATTTCCCGACTGGACACCGCCTTTTTAATCTTCTCTTGGATTAATAACGGTTCATCTTTTATAATAGAATAAGCAGAAATTTGATGGCCTGCTTCTTTTAGTTTCTCTTTAATTAAAGCACCACCATGATCATTTTGCTCCGTGCGCGTATCAGAAATCGTCAACACCATACAACGAATCGATGTGGGGGCACCTGATTTATGTTCCTGTACAGACATATGTAAACAACTCCTCTCATTAACAAACATGTGTATGTCCTATGATAGCATAGATTTTTAAATCAATAAAAAGCAAACCAATTTGAAATGAATAACTTACGTACTACTGAATAGGAGTGACAAAATGGATAAATTAACTCATTTTAATGAACAAGGCCGAGCTAAAATGGTCGACATTTCTGACAAAAACATTACCATACGCACAGCGCTCGCTAAATCAAGCATAGACGTCTCACCCGAAATTCACGAAAAAATCGAGCAAGGTAAAATCGGGAAAGGGGATGTTTTAGCTGTAGCCCAAGTTGCCGGCATCATGGCAGCTAAAAACACTTCACATTGGATACCTATGTGCCACCCACTCTCTTTAAATGGTGTAAACATTGAATTTAGTTGGGAAAAGAATGATCACGATGCAACATTACACATTTCAGTTGAAGTGAAAACAGAAGGTAAAACCGGCGTCGAAATGGAAGCCTTAACCGCGGCCAGTGCTACCGCTTTAACCGTTTATGATATGTGCAAAGCTCTCGATAAAGGAATGGTTATTGGCCCTACTTTTTAGTTAAAAAATCAGGTGGAAAAAACGGAGACTTCGAAAGATAGATTTAACCCATTAACGCATTACAAAATGACACTTGAAAAGTTGAATCCAACAATTTAAGATTAGAGTATTGAATCGATGAAAAGAGTGGAGGAATTCCATGAGCCCAAGTCTCGTAGCTATGGTTGAAACTGAACCAGCTCATGCAACATTAATAGATTACCACTTAAAGAAAATGGGAATAAACGTTCAATCATTTGAATCAGGTCAAGCCTTTCTTCATACATACACTACTGCTCCTGTGGATGTTTATATGATTAGTGACCAACTCGATGATCTTCCTATTGAACTCGTTTTACAAGAGATAGAAACACTAAACGAAAAAAAGACGATCATCATTATGACGACTAGTCACCTAACGCCTTACCAATCGGATTTGCACGATATTTTGTATATTCGCAAACCGTTTTCCTTAAAAGAGTTTCGTGATTGTGTTGAACCATTATTCCTGCAATCAAATTGTGTTTAAAATCCAATTATAAAAACAATCATCTCTAGTTATATTTCTCGCTAAAACCTAACTTATAACCTCAACTTGATATTTAAGCACTAACCATTCCTCAAGTTCATGGAATGGTTTTTCTTTTATGATTTGAATTCCTTTGTGGGAGCGTTGGGAGGGTTATGATTCCTTTTGAAGGCTTTTTTGTATGGATTTTGGCTTCATTCAGCTCCTTTGATTCCCTTTCACAACTTTTCTGTATAGCTTCGGGATTCATTCGGCTCCTTTGATTCCCTTTCAATGCTTTCTTGCTCGGCTTTTGGATTCATTTGAGCACTTGGCTCTTTTCTAACCTCTATCTTCTAACCCATGCCCATTTAACCCTAGCTTCCTCACAATAGAAAAGCTATTCCATAAGGTAGCTCCCTTACAGAATAGCTATCAACCATATTTTATTTTAGTACATTTAACGATTCTCGGATAAACGCTGGAATATCATCGGGGGTTCGACTTGTGACAAGTTGTTCACCGCAAACGACTACTTCTTTATCATGGAACTTAGCACCCGCATTTTTAAGATCGATGTGAATCGATTTATAGCCTGTGACATCGCGCCCGTGTAAGGATTCCGCTGTAATTAAGAGCTGAGGTCCATGGCAGATTGCCATAACCGGCTTTTTGTCATCCATAAACTCTTTTGAAAAATGCACAAAGCGGTCATCAGCTCTTAAAATATCAGGTGAAAAACCTCCTGGAATTAATAAGGCATCAAAATCCTTTGCTGAAACATCATCGATTCCTTTATCGATGCGCACTTTTTCTCCTTCACTTTTACCCGTTACTTCATTTCCAACTTCTTTTTCAATATTAACCACTTCATGGCCTGATTCCTTTAAAGCCTTTACTGGTTCTGTGTATTCAGAGTCCTCAAATTCATTGGTGATAACAACGGCAATTTTTTTACCCATTTCAACATCACTACTCCTTTATTGGAATCTACTTATCGTGTTCCCTATTAAATGAAAAACTAAACACTATCTCCTCCATGACTATTCATTGACTTACTATATAAGAAAGCCTCCTTTCACAAAATCGTTGTAGCTTGTTAATTTTCCAAAACGAAAAAACCACAGCCCTTTTCTAAAAAGGCTGCGGTTTCTTCTTTATCTTACTCCGAAAAATTGTTTAATCTTCGTAAACATTCCTTTGTCTTCTGATAACGACATGAGTGGAACACTTTCTCCTAAAATTCGTCTTGAAATATTTCGATAAGCAATCGACGCTTTACTTGTATTATGTAGAGCAATGGGTTCACCATTATTTGCACATCTAATCACTTCTTCATCGTCCAAGACAATCCCTAATAAATCTATTCCTAAGACAGAGACAATTTCGTCAACATCCAACATATCGCCATTTTTCATCATATGTCCTCTAATGCGGTTAACGACTAAACGAGGAGATGCGATGTTTTCTTGCTTTTCTAATAAGCCTATAATTCGATCAGCATCGCGAACTGCAGACAGCTCTGGTGTTGTGACAACAATTGCTTGATCAGCACCCGCAATGGCATTTTGAAAACCTTGTTCAATTCCCGCAGGACAATCAATGACAATATAATCAAAATCTTGTTTTAATTGATCAATGATTTTTTTCATTTGTTCTGGTTCAACAGCCGTTTTGTCTTTCGTTTGGGCAGCTGGTAGTAAAAATAAATGGTCAAAACGTTTATCTTTAATTAAAGCTTGGTTCACTTTACAAATGCCTTCAACTACGTCAACTAAATCGTAAATGATTCTGTTTTCAAGTCCCATCACAACATCAAGATTTCGTAAACCAATGTCGGTGTCTATTAAGCAAACTTTCTTTCCAGCAAGCGAAAGAGCAGTTCCGATGTTAGCAGATGTAGTTGTTTTGCCTACCCCACCTTTACCGCTAGTTACAACAATTGCCTCTCCCACGCTCATTACCCCTTTCTATCTTAACGTATCATTCATTCGATGATTTGATGTTCATTCCTTTGTAAATTAGGGCGAAATCGGATAAGTCGCTGAACTTTTTCTAATACGATCTCAGCTAACTCACGATCAATAAAAGCCGCTTCCATCTCTGAATCTTTGTCATCTTCTTTCTCAAAATGATAGATTTGGTTGGCAATTCTTAATTGAGAAGGAGACATTTGCGAAGCGCTAATGACTGCTTCATCATTCCCTTCAAATCCAGCATGAGCAATTCCTTTTAAAGCACCCATAATATAAATATTTCCTGTTGCCATAACCATTCCGCCTGGATTCACATCACCAACTAGTAATAAATCACCTGTTACTTTTAATACTTGTCCAGAGCGGATAACTTTTGTTAATGTAATCATTTCTGATTGTTTACGAATTTGCTCTGCTTCCTCTATCGAGAGAACATTCGATTCAATTTTTTCGATCGAAAAGTGACTATCTTTTGTGATAATTTCTCTTAGCTCTTCTTTATCCGCATTTGTTAAATAGCGGTTCCCTACATGAACATTAACATTCACTTCAGGACCGTCCTTATTTTGATAATGTTTGGAGGATAGCTTTTCCGTTAATTCTGCAATTAATTGGCTATATCCACAATGGTCATCAAGTAGGAACATGAGTCCGTCTTTTGTTCCTTTGATCGTAACATGTTGTTTTTTCTGTGCCATAACGTTCATCTCAGACCACACGTCCCTTCTAAATGCCTTTCTTTCCAACTGACAGAGTCCTGAATCTTCGTTACTACCTTAATTCAACACGCACTTACAAAAACCCTGCTAATTAGCAAAGAATACAATTAATTTTACATGTTTTATAAGTATACCGGCAAAGACTTGGAACCGGTTCGACAAAGTGACTCTTCTTAAGCTATAGTCAGAGAATATTTGTTCTCCGACACCCTTGTAATGCCCGTCCAACAACATTTTTTACTTTTATCAAATATGAAAATTAGCGCTCTCTTAATTTTGATTGTTGTACGATGTGGGCAACAAGCTTTTTAATTGGATAATACATAATAATCGCAAAGCACAGATTTCCAATTAAAGTTGGCCATAATCGTATTTCAAGAAATGTTGAAACAGGCATCTCGGTTATATCAATTAATAAAAATAAGCCATATTGATAAAACTCAATAAAACAAACCGCTACGACAGATAGCAATAAAGGTAAGACTAGACTATCCTGTACCCTTTTAAAAGATAAGGAAAACAAATAACAAGTTAAACCAAAACCAAATAAATAAACCCCTAACAAATCGGTATAAACAACATCATATAACAAACCGAAAATGAGTCCGTAAAAAATACTAGAAGAACGTCCTAAGTATATCCCAATAAAAACGAGTAGAACGACAATAAACCTAGCGACGACGATAAACTGACCTTCAATCGCTTGAGTGATGAATTGAAAGATCGTCCCCTCTACGATAAAAACAAAAAAGAGCAGTAAAGAGAGGTAATACCGACTCATTATTCACCCTCCCCAAGTAGTGATGGATCAAGAGTGACAGACGTTCGTTCCACGATATAAACATAATCAAGACCAGAAAAATCTGCGGTTGGTTCAATATAGACATTCTGTGTTAAGCCATATTCATCAGGTTCCACAAACGCTACTGTTCCAATCTCCAAACCAGCCGGATAGACATCACCCAAACCAGATGTTGCCACCATCGTATCCAGCTCAATTTCTGCATCGATATCCAGCTTTCTCATAATCAGAAGCCCTCGCTCCTCATCATAGTCCTCCACAAACCCTGTTTCCGGGTCATCTAGCTGAATTTGGGCTGAGACACGGTTTGTTCGATCATTATCAGTTAACAGTTGAATATATGAGCTAAATTCACTCACACTTTGTACTTTTCCGATTAATCCACCTTTTGAATCGATGACAGCCATATTATTTTCTACACCGTGCTGAGTTCCACGATTTAAGCCAATATGTTCCTGCCATCTATCTGGATAACGGTGAATCACAACAGCTGGGCGCAATAAGTAGTCATGTAATGATTCTTCTAGTTCAAGCATGTCTCGCAACGTATCGTTTTCGTTTTGTAGAAGGTTTCGCTCAACTGTTATTTTGGCATACTCTTCCAGCCTAGCTTTTAACACTTTATTCTCTTCATAGATATACTTCATATCCCTAACATTCTCAAAGAAACCCGCTACAGCATGAGCGGGTTTTGAGAAAATGGATTGTACCCAACCAACGGTATCACGCATAATCTGCTCAGGACCCGTTACTCGTTCTCTGTCGCTTAAGGAAAAACCAATCAACGCCACCAAGATAATAATACTGACTAAGAGAACAATTAACTTTTTGTTTGAAAAAAAAGATGGCATATTTGAAACACCTACTTATGATTTTCTATCAGATCGTGATGTAATTCCAGCTTTTGAACGGAAAAGATGCAGATTTTCTAATGCTCTCCCTGTACCAATTGCAACACAATCTAATGGATTCTCCGCGACGATGACCGGCATATTCGTCTCGTCACTTAATACTTGATCTAAGTTACGTAAATATGCTCCCCCACCAGTTAAAACAATTCCACGATCCATAATATCGGCAGCAAGCTCAGGTGGCGATTGCTCTAATGTATTTTTCACAGCCTCAATAATAGTCGTCACCGTATCAGCTAAGGCTCCAGCAATTTCATCCGCTGTTACAGAAAGCGTTTTTGGCAAACCTGTTAAAAGATCGCGCCCACGAATGTCCATATCATCCACGCCTTCAGGTGCACCAGCTGAACCAATCTCAAGCTTCAATGTTTCGGCCGTACGCTCCCCAATCATTAAATTATACTTTCTTTTAACGTATTGGATAATCGCCTCGTCCATTTCATCACCAGCGACACGGATCGATTGACTTGTCACGATCCCGCCTAATGAAATAATCGCGACTTCCGTTGTACCGCCTCCGATATCAACGACCATGCTCCCCGTTGGTTCCCAAACAGGTAAATCGGCACCAATCGCTGCAGCAAAAGGCTCCTCTAATGTATAAGCTTCCTTTGCTCCCGCTTGTTTTGTCGCATCTTCAACTGCTCGTTTTTCAACCGCAGTAATTCCTGTTGGTACACAAACCATAACATTCGGTCGACGTGAAAACAGAGAGCGATTTTTAGCTGCTTGTCGAATAAAATGTTTCAACATTGTAGCTGTTGTATCAAAATCAGCAATAACTCCATCTTTCATCGGACGAACTGCAACAATATTCCCCGGCGTACGCCCAATCATATTTTTCGCATCATTTCCTACTGCTTCAATAGAACCTGTATCTGTACGAAGTGCAACAACCGAAGGCTCACGCACAACAATTCCTTTACCTTTAACATAGACGAGCGTATTTGCCGTCCCTAAATCAATCCCAATATCTTTTGAAAACCCACCAAACATCTATATGTATCTCCCTTCACTGATCCAAAATCATACCCTTTATTATATCTAATAATTGAGCAAAAAAATAGCCTTAAGTTCCCCGTAAATAATTTTACATTTTTTCCATTAGTTCTAACATTCTTTTCTATTTATTGAAACCATTCTTTTTAACTTCCTTCATTTAACATACCCTTGTTCTTTTAAGCTAATGTATTTTCTGTCACCAATAATGACATGATCCAATAATTCAATTCCTAGAACGTGTCCAGCTTCCGATAATCGGGTCGTAACATCAATATCTTCTTTACTAGGTGTTGGGTCTCCTGAGGGGTGGTTATGAAGACAAATAAGCGAAGCGGCTGAACGTTTTAAAGCTTCTTTAAAAACCTCGCGCGGATGTACAATTGAGGCATTCAAACTCCCTATAAACAGCGTTTGACGATGAATGACTTGATTTTTTGTATTTAAATAAAGAGCCATAAAATGTTCCTGTTTTAAAAAACGCATATCTTCCATTACAAAGTTGGATACATCCTCTGGGGAACGGATAACATACCGATCTGCAGGGACAAAATTATGAATCCGCCTTCCTAATTCAATCGCTGCACTTAATTCAACAGCTTTGGCAATTCCGATGCCTTTTAACGAACACATTTCTTCAATCGTCGCTTCCTTTAATAAGGTAATGCCATCAAAAACCTTCAAAACTTGTTGAGCAATTTGTAAGACCGATTCGTTCTTTGTACCTGACCTTAATAAAATCGCTAATAGCTCTTGATTCGATAAAGCTCGAATCCCGTCTTTTAACATACGTTCACGCGGGCGTTCACTTACGGGGACATCACGAATGGGGAGAGGTTGTTCGTTCAATCGATTACTCCTTCCAACTATTCAATTTTTTATCTTCGGGAAAAATAGAATACGCTGCTAAAGCTCTCATCACTTTAGCTAATGGCAAACCAACAACATTATTGTAATCGCCTTTTATTTCCTTGACCAAATAAGCTCCTAACCCTTGAATCGCATAAGAACCCGCCTTACCAATCGGCTCACCACTATTCAAATAACGCATTATTTCATCATCTGTCAGCTCATACATTTCAACATCGGTTTGTTGATAAAAATGTTGAGTTTGATCACGCGATAAAATCGAAACTCCTGTATAAACAGAATGTCTACAACCAGAAAGGAGCTTTAACATTTGGAAGGCTTCCTCTTTACTCTCGGGTTTACCGAGTATGTTATCTGCCTTTGCCACTATCGTATCAGCTCCTAGAACAATTCTATCAGGATGATCATCAAAAACAGCTTCAGCTTTTCGGTTTGCTAATTGTAAGACGAGCTTCTCTGGGAGTAGGTTTTCTTGCACTTGTTCAGATGTGTCTTTTGTTATAATCTCAAATGAATAATTGACTTGCTTCAGCAATTCTTGACGCCTCGGGGAACTTGAGGCCAAAATGAAAGGTATCATGAAGGGCACCTCACCAATAAGTTTTTCTCTTATTGTACAAGGTTATCTTCATAATACCAAATTTAGCTAATCACAACAATTTTTTTATCTGAATATTTAATCAATTACTCCTTTGTATTCATCATAAGCGAATAATTATTTAAAACAGATAATAAAGCTTGCTGAACCTTAATCGCATCAGATCCACTTTGACTTTCATTATAAGAGGCTAAAGCAGCATTCGCTTCTTTTAACCTGTCTGCCATCTCTAATGCGTATGGTTTAATCTCATCCGGCAAATTGGAAAAAGCGACATCCCGTTGCTCAGACAAAGCATTCATTTTATTTGTTGAGGTATCAAGCTGTGAGGCTGAAATCGTCGCTTCCTTTGTTAAAGCAGCCGCAGATAAAGTAGAAAGCTGCTGAAATAACTGAATCGCTTCCTCAAACCAAGCTTGACTTTCCACTGACGGCGGCACAGAATCACCATTAATTTGGTACGTTTTCACATACGTTTCTTGTCCTTCACCGACAAAATAGGCACTCACATTCTGTGCTTCGGCTCGATCAGCAGCAAGTCCAATAAATAAATAAAAACTCTCTGTATCCGCTAATAACACCGATGGAAACCCATTTGATAACATTTGTTCGTTCATTTCATTTCCCTTTTCTAGAGTCGAAAACGCACCAGCTTGTACAACTTCAGCTGTGAGTCGTGGCCATTGAAGCTGATGATTGGTCGCACCTGCATCAACACCATTATTGCTCATAACAGGTACGGCTCCGTTTTGTGTTATTGACACATCACTTTCCCCAGTAAAAATCGTCTTAATCACAAACCCAAAACTTAACCCAACAATAATCGCTGAAAGAATCGCCATGACCGTCATTACTGGAAAATCCTGAAATGAAAAATTCCCTTTTTTCTTCTTTTTCCGTTTATACGGCAAACTCGGCCCTTGCTCACGATTCCCATCATCCCAAAACGGAGCCGCGTTTCGTTTCCGTTCCTCCTGAAGCTGCCCAAAATCAATCACCTTATCATTTGGTAACGGAACTTCTAACTCCATTTCTGATGAAGTTCCCTGTTCAATCTCGTTTTGGTAAGTTTGACTATTATTCACTGATGATGCTCGACCAGTAGACAAATCGACTTTTTGACTTTTTTGAGACGGGTTTTCCTTTCCGTTTTTATCGTTAGCAACTTCCTCCACTTTTTCCTGATCCTGCAATTGATCACCATTCGTATCAGGGAAAATGTGCGGAATCGGTCTCATATTTCTTTTGGACTTGTCCAAATTATCCATCTCTTTTTTCTGTTTATTTAGAAATGGCCGGACGACGTCATTTTTATATGGAGCCGCAAATGACTTAACAGTTTCAGTTTTAGGTTGCTTTGTGAACGGCTCTTTAGCGTTTCTTTTCTCAAGGGGGCGAATTTCTTCAGATAACTGGTTTTTCTTCTGAATTTTATCTTTCTTTTTATCCACTTTTATCGGCTGCACTTCTTGTCGCTCTTCAATTTGTTGCTGCAGCTGTCGGTTTGTTACATGTTTACTAGACAAATCCACCTTCTTCACTGGCTGATTGAGTTTAATTGAAATCGTCCGCTTCTCCTGTTCGCTTCCCATGAAAAAGATCCCCTTTCACGTTATCTTCTTAAATCTATTCTATTAAACTTGAGGGGATGATAGAACTAGAATTCAAAAATATTTTCAAAAATATGATTCTTTTGTAAAGAGGATATGATAGCGGATTAAATGAAACGGGGTGAGAGAGTTTTATTCCCAACTGTCTGTTATTCGCACCGTAATCTTGGCTTTGCTGGCTTTTCATTACCTATTATCTGCTATTCGTACCCTAATCTTGGCTTTGCTGGCTTTTCATTACCTATTATCTGCTATTCGCACCCTAATCTTGGCTTTGCTGGCTTTTCATTACCTATTAACCATTATTCGCTCCCTAATCTACGCCTTGACAATTTTTCATTACCTATTATCTGCTATTCGTACCCTAATCTTGGCTTTGCTGGCTTTTCATTACCTATTAACCATTATTCGCTCCCTAATCTACGCCTTGACAATTTTTCATTACCTATTAACCATTATTCGCTCCCTAATCTCGGCTTCTGCAATTTTATATTACGAATCTCCTTCTCATTTCAAAAAGCAAACAACAAAAAAGCTGACGAGATGTCTGCTTTCGACTCTCATCAGCTTTAAAATGTGACGTTTTTTTCCTCTAGAATCTTTTATTAATCAAAATTCGCTCAACGAAAAGGATCATCTTTGTCCGAGTGATTCGGATAATTAATATTCGGTTCGTAATCTGAAGCAATCTCTGCTATTTCAGGATAATAGAATGTTGAAACGACTAATGAAGCAGTCAGTTGACTCTCCTCACCATCATTCGTTTCCCTAAAATTGAAACTGTCTACTTTAACAATTCGCTCAAGCTGCTGCAAATCTTCCACAAACGAAATGAGACTATGATAATTCGGTGCCTCTAACTGAAGAGATAACCGAAATGATGCAAGTCCTTCAACGACAGCCAGTTCTTCGGCAAATTGCTGATCGGCACTGTTGCTTTCCTCACTCATATCTGCTTCTTCATTTATCTCATTTGATTCCGTTTCACTTTCTTCCATCTCAGCGATAATCGCTCCAGACAAATCAGCACTAGCTCGTGTCTCCACTGTAATAGAACGAATCTCAGTCGACGTACTCTCGCTAATTTCGTTTAACAAAACGAAGAAGTAGTCTTGCCATGGCTCGCTTGGAAGCTTTTCTTGTAATTGCTCTAGACTATAATCAAGTTCAACGTCAGCACCTTGTTGTGCCTCACTTCCAAGCAAAAGTTGTAAAGTCTCTTGCTCAACCTTTAACTGCTCCTCTACCCTTGTCGCCTGTTCACTATGTGGTCGAACGAGTGAAAAATACAAATACAAATGAACTAAAAGGACGAGTGACAAAAATAGCACAAAAAATAAAATGCGTTTTTTAGGCCAAAATAACCTCATTTGCTCTCACCTAATTTTTCTAAGTTAGCCTGATTTAACTGGACTTGAAAAGCTGCTGTATGAGTAGGGTCATCTGCCCCTTCCCCTGTCCTCACTTCTAAAACCCAAACTTCATCAACGACTTCTGACTGCCTCAACTCATTTTGATAAGCTGACATTTCTTCTACTTGCATAAACTGAACATTCATTTCTATAGATGAAGCTCCATTCAGTTGAAAGTCCGAAAAAACAACATTGGCAGGCAACAAACGAACCATCTCTTGCATCACCCTCGGCACATAAGAAATGTCTTTTTCTAACCTTAATACGGCCATATTCCATTTCTTCTCTTCCGATATATGCAGCGTCGAGCTCTGGTTAAGCGTTGTAATCTCAAGTTGAACTTCATTTAATAATTGCTGATTATCAACTACTCGTGTTTTAGCATGCTGTGCCTGATTCATTGTAAAGACGAGCATAAAGATGATATACAATAAAACAATTAGGAAAATAAACAGTGGTGTTATATCACGTTTTCTTTTTTCAGGAAGTAAATTTACCTCAAGCATTAATGCACCTCTTTTTTCAAAACAAGCCCATAGCTATCATAGTAGCGAGCAGTGGACTCATCCTCAGCAAGCTTTTTATACTGGATGACAGGAAAATCTAATTGTTCGGCTAAATAATTTTTTAAGTCTGATAAGTTCTGATGGTCACCACATAACAAAAGATGAGAGTATTTCCCTTTCCCGACTCTAACATTGAAACGATAAAAGTTAATTACCCGTTCAATCTCTTGATAAGTCTGTTCGACATAAGAAAAAGCGGGATCATCTTCTGTCATAAATTCGACCGACTCTTGGAAGATATGTCTAAAAAAGAGCGGCAATCCCTTTTGAAAAACAGCAAACGTCAAAGAATGTTGATCCATTTGCACTAAAAGCTGTTCCTCTTGTTCCGCACACGTAAATTGCTTCGAAAACAAACGATAGCTGCAAAGAGAACGAACATCAAGTGCATTCAGTTCAATAGACAGCTTCCCGAAAAAATGAATCAATTGCCCAACAACTTTCTCCTGGACAGCAAATAATAAAACCTCATCCTCTTTTTCTCCTTTTTCAATCGTATGAACATCAAAAATCGGATCTTCCCATGGTAAAAGCAATGTTTCGCCAAGTTCATGATACAGTTGGCCTTTAATCTCTTCTTTATTTTGTCCTTTTTTGACTTGGTGTCGTCGTATAATGAGCTGACTGTCAGGAATACAAATTTGAATTTTTTCGTTTTTTAACCCCCATTTTTCGATATAGGGACTAAGCAACTCGATTAATTCTTCCTCTTGCACAATTAAACCATCATGAATAAGCCCTGCTGGTAAAATAATCTCATCAATAGTTGTAATCGATTCATGATCAGGCTTTGCACTTCCGATATACCGAATCACATGATCTTTTAATATGAGAGCATGACGATGCTTTTGTTTAAATAATGATAAAAAACCCATACTGTTCACTCCGAACTTTAATGATCTCTCTTTTTATTAAAAACCGCTAATATGCAAATACCACACAATCAAATCATGCCCGTAAAAATAACTGAGCAATGTGCCGAGTACGATAAAGGGCCCAAACGGAATTGGTTGTTTTCGTTTTACTTTTCCAGTTAGCATTAAAACTCCACCAATCGCCGCTCCAAAAAAACAGGAGAACATAAACGCTAACAAAACCAACTCAAAACCGAGGATGGCACCAAGAAGAGCGAATAATTTCACATCGCCACCGCCCATTCCACCTTTACTAATAATAGCGATTAAGAGCAATAACCCAAACCCGACAGCTGCTCCTAAAGGTAGCTCCCACCAGTGTTCAAAAGGGACAACGAACATTCGAAGCCCGATAAAAAACGGACTAAAAAAGAGCAATAGCTTATTAGGAATCAGCATATAACGGATATCCGTGACGATAATAATCATCAATAACGAGATTAATAGGAAAGCGACAAGAAGCTCCAAATCAAACCCGATTTGCCAAAAAGCAAAAACAAATAAAGTCGCTGTACTCAGTTCAATTAGTGGATAAAGCGGAGAAATCGGTGCCTGACAGCTCCGACATTTCCCCTTCAAAAAAAGATAAGAGAAAAGCGGGTATAGATCCTGTGCCGCTAGCGTCCGATCACAGCTCGGGCAATACGAACGAGCCCGAGTAAATAAATTTCCGTTAGGCAACCGCAAACCGACTACATTATAAAACGAGCCTAAACAAAGCCCGAGTACCGCTAAATATAAAATGATAAACAGCTCCACACCCGCTCCTCCTTTTTAATAACTAGTTGAAAGATTTTATGGAAAAAGCCTATCTGTGAGGATAGGCTTTTTGTCTTTTATTTTAAGACTATTACTACTATATAGATTAAATTTAGTTTACTATTCGGCAGTACACGCCTCTCTACCTAATGAAGTAAGCTCTTGAGAAGTTTTCTTGTCTATATCACATGCTCCTGAAAAATTAATAGATACAGTATCGGCTCCATTTGTACCAGCCCCAACAGTCACTGTATAATCATCAATATTACCATCTTCACTAGTATCCCAGGGATCTGTAACAACTCCTCCATCTAAGTAATCACCTAAAACATTATGAGCTAAATCTCCTGACGCCCCACTAGTCCCAGCCTTATACAAAGTCGCCGCACTCAAAATCTGCTGGGCATTCGCAACCGCCGCATCTTTCTTACTATTTTCAATAATCGCCCCAATACTCGGAATCGCAATGGCTGCAATGATCCCTAAAATAACAACGACTGCTAGTAATTCTACTAATGTCAATCCTCGTTCGTTTTTGACTCTTTTTAATAACTTTTTCATCCTTTTTCCCCCTCATAATAATTGGTATTGTTTTTGATGCTAAGATTGTGTTTGTGATTGCCTCTATACGCTGTATAATGTCAATCACTCTATTTACAAACTTGGCCGGTTGCACTACTTGCTCCTGACTATCCAAGTGCCCACATACAGATAATCAATCAACGCATCCAATTTTATAAGTTGTTAAAAAAGCTATTAAATCATTAAGAGTTAGCTATTTTTAATTTATTTATTCAATATATCGAACAAAATGAATCTAAGAAAATCTTATCTAAATTAGGTCTATTTGTCTAGTCTTTTTTATTCGAAAATAAAAAAGATTTCCCTACTAAGAAAAACCTTTATCATTTATCTTGATTACAAAAAGTTTTACCCAATGTGTTGAAATAGAGTAAACATCGGCACGATTATTGCCATAACGATGGTCCCGACAATAACGGCTAGTCCAACAATCATGACAGGTTCGATAAATGCTTTTAATTGGTCTGTTCCCGTATCAACTTCTGCTTCATAATAATCTGCCACTTTTTCCAACATCGTATCCAAAGTACCGGTTCTTTCGCCTACTGTAATTAGTTGTGTAACGAGTGGTGGGAACACCCAATGACCTTTCATAGGCACAGTAATCGATTCTCCTTTTTCAAGATAAACACGAGACTCCTTTAATACTCGATTCACAACCTCATTATCAACGATTCGTTCAACAATTTCGACAGCATGTATGATCGGTACCGAGCTAGCAAAAAGCGAGCTTAAAAGCCTTGTAATTCGGGCTAATACTGCTTTTTGAACAAGTTTCCCGAGTACAGGAATTTTCAAAATAAATAGATCAAAATAATAGCGGTATTTCCGCTCGTTTTTAATCATAACAAGCATCGTGGCGATGATGATTCCCATTCCTAAAAGAAGCCACCAGAAGTCACTAATAACCTCGCCGGCTTTCATCACGATAATCGTAATTAACGGGAGTTGCTGATTCATGTTGGCAAACATACTCGCAAACATCGGCACAATGACCGTTAATAAAAAGATGACAACACCTAAGGCAAACAAGCTAACAACGAGTGGATAGGTCATCGCGGCGGTGATTTTTTGCTTTGTCCGATACTGCTTTTCATAATCATCGGCAAGCCGTTCTAAAATATCATCGAGATTTCCACCCATTTCCCCAGCATAGACCATATTCACAAATAACTCTGGAAAAATCGCGGGATGCTTTTTCGTTGCTTCTGATAAAGAAACTCCACTGTTGACATCCTCTGTTACCCCTGCTAAAGCTCCCTTTAACGGCTTACTCGTCGTTTGCTCTGCTGAAATATTTGTAGCCGCAACGATGGGTATTCCAGCTTTTAACAAAGTGGAAAATTGTCGCAAAAACAAGACAAAATCTTGGGTTTTAACTTTTTTTAACCCGAGATCAAGCTCTTTAAATAATAATTCATTTATCGGCTCGAGCTGCAAAACGATAACTCCTTGCTCCTTCAGCTGAAGTCTTGCCTCTTTTTTCGTTTTCGCTTGCAATTTCCCAAGCACTTTTTCTCCATTGACCTTTTTCCCTTGATATGAGTAAAGCCCCATTAAACCGCCCCTTCAGTCAAATAAGGTAAGACCGTTTCTTTACTAACATGGTTTTCTTTAATAAGCTGATTAATCGCCATTTCTAATGTATGCATCCCTTGAGCTCGGCTCGTTTGCATCACACTGCGAATTTGATAAATCTTCTCATTCCGAATCAAGTTACGAACCGCGCCATTGTTTATTAAAATTTCCGTTGCTGCAACTCGACCTGAAAAATTTTTTTGCTTAAATAAACGTTGCGTAACGACTCCTCTTAATACCGAAGCAAGTTGAATTCGGACTTGAGCTTGCTGGGTATGAGGGAAGACATCAATAATTCGATCAATCGTTGAAGCGGCATCTGTTGTATGAAGCGTCCCTAACACTAGATGCCCAGTTTCTGCCGCCGTAATCGCTGTGGCAATTGTTTCATTATCTCGCATCTCACCGACGAGAATGATATCCGGATCTTGTCGCAAACAACTTTTTAACCCATTCGCAAAATTATTCGTATCTGACCCAACTTCACGTTGATTAATCACACATTTTTGGTGTTTATGTAAATACTCAATCGGATCTTCTAATGTAATAATATGACGATTAAAGTTCCGGTTCACATAATCAATCATTGACGCCAATGTCGTCGACTTACCACTACCAGTTGGACCTGTTACTAAGACAAGTCCGTGCGGTTTTTGAGCGAGGTCCTTTAACACATCAGGCATATTCAACTCTTCCAAACTAGGTATCGACGTAGGGACAACTCGAACCGCAAGGCAAACACACCCACGCTGATAATAAGCATTAACACGATAGCGGGATACGTTTGCAATCCCATAGGAAAAATCTAAATCCTTTTTCGTTTCAAATTGCTCCCAAAGATTCGCTGGGATTAACGCTTTCGCCATACCCTCTGTATCATCAGGCCTGATAATGAGATCATTCGCTTTTTGTAACTCACCATTTATACGAAACATGGCTGGAATCCCAACTGTAAGGTGAATATCAGAAGCTCCTTTATAAAAAGCGTCCGTCAACAAGTTCTCCACTTTTTCCTTCAATTTCCCCACCCCCGTTAATGGTCAAACGCTACCTTTAATACTTCCTCAATCGTTGTAAGTCCAGCTTCCACTTTCCTTAAGCCGTCTTCTACTAATAAAACCATCCCTTTGTTTTTCGCTTCTTCCCTAACTGCATGTAATGATTTTTGGTTCATTAAGAGTTCTCTTAACCCTTGATCCAATTGGAAGAGCTCATGAATCGCCATTCTTCCTTGATAACCACTATCATCACAAGCAGGGCAGCCTTTTCCGCGATAAATCTTATTAGTCACAATTTGATATTTTTCTAATAGCTCTTTTTCCATGACAGTTGGTTCATAACTCTCTTTACAGTGATTACATACTTTCCTAACTAAACGTTGTGTAACGACACCCGACAAAGCTGATACAACTAAATAGGGCTCCATTCCCATATCGATCAATCGTGGAATCGAAGCAATCGCATCATTCGTATGTAAAGTACTAAAAACGAGATGACCCGTTAATGAGGCGCGAATCGCAATCTCTGCCGTTTCTTTATCACGAATTTCACCAATCATCACAATGTTTGGATCCTGCCTTAAGATTGAACGTAGTCCAGTCGCAAAATTAAGGCCAAATTGGTTATTCACTTGGACTTGATTAATACCTTCAAGCTGATATTCAACAGGATCTTCAATCGTGACGATATTACTTTCTTCTTTATTAAGATGCTGAAGTGCCGTATATAATGTTGAGGTTTTCCCTGAACCGGTCGGACCTGTTAAGAGAATTAATCCCGATGGTTGCTCAATTAACTTACGAAAAGTCGCTAAATTATATCCATTAAAATCTAATTCCGATAAATTCAAAACGAGTTGACTTGCGTTTAATAACCGAATCACAATCTTTTCACCAAAAATCGTCGGCAAAGTTGAAATACGTAAATCCATCACTTCTCCTTCAATCGAAAACTTCGTCCGCCCGTCTTGTGGTAGACGATGATCCGTGATGTTTAAGTTCGCCATAATTTTAACCCTTGCTATTAAAGCAGAATGAATCCCTTTTGGAAACGTCCGAACTGTCTTGAGCCTACCGTCAATGCGGTAGCGAATAAAGACACGATTCTCAAATGGTTCTATATGAATATCACTCGCCCGTTGCTTATGAGCTGAGAACAACACTTGATTGACAAGCTGAATCATCGGAGCTGCTTCGTCTGTGATTTGCTCATCGGCTTCATTTAAATCCTTTTCAGCTTCCTGGGACAATTCCTTAACAACCGAACTATCGAGCTGGTAATACCGCTCAATCGCTCGAATGATCTCTTCACGTAAAGCTAAGACAGGCTCAATTTGAAATGATGTCATCATGCGCAAATCTTCAATCGCAAAAAAATCCATCGGATCCGCCATCGCGACGACAATTTTATTGCCATTTTGACTTAATGGAATCAATTCATTCTTGGAAGCAAAATCTTTAGGTACGAATCGAAACAAATGTGGTTCGAACGGAAAACGATTTAAACTTACTCGACTAATACCAAGTTGAACTTCAAGAGCATCGACAAGTTGTTCCTCTGTAATCATTTGTTCATGGACTAAGTAATTTCCTAACTTTTGTCCTGGCTTTTTGACCGTTAACGCTCGCTGTAGCTGCTGGACTGAAATTAAATTGGCATCAACTAATAAATCTCCCAATCGTTTCCTTTGTTTAACCGCCATTTTTCCACTCCTCTTCATTTCAGTCTTTACTTACCGGTTAAAAAGAATGATACTCTTAACAAAACCCTATATATATAAAACTACCTAAAAAATTAAGTTACTTTATATCTAGTTCTTTTTTATTATTGTATAATAAAGAGATTAAATTAGAAAGTGACAGATTTTATTATTTCCATGTCAAAATAAGGGGAAATCTTATGAATTCATTTAGTTTCTTACCTAAAAAAATAATCAACCATTCACAAGGGTTCACTTTAATAGAAGTCATCGTTTCGTTAACGTTGCTATTAATTTTTGGACTTTCCTTTGCTTATGTACTCGGTAATGGAATGAAAGCGAACGAATTGAATTCAGAAAAAATAGAAGCGACCTTTCTTGCTCAAAGTGAGCTTGAAAAAATCCGAGCGGCACGAGATTTAGCTTTAGGTTCAATAGACAATAAATTTGACTACGAAATCTATGAATCTAGTACAAGTAATGAAGATTTTGTCGTCTCATTACAAATAAACCCTCAAAATGAGCATCTTATTGAGGTAAGCGTAACGGTCACAGCCAAAAACTCCTCAAGTCCGCTCTATACAACACCAATTACATTAATGACGAACTTATTTATCGGTGGTGAGGTGACATCAGAATGAAGAAGTTACATAACCAAAAGGGCATGGCCCTGCCAATGGTGCTCATTTTTACAACGGTAGCTTTATTAGGTTTATTACTTGTTCTTCAAACATTAACGAGCGAATTTAAAGGAAACTCCATTCGTACCGAACAAATGACCGCTACTTTTGCGGCTGAAGCGGGAGTAGAACAAATGATTAGTTTCATTTATGTAGACCAAGCAAAAGTGTTACAGCTTGAAAGCAACACTTGCATTTTGCCACCAGAACTCACTACGGAATTGAACGGATATTCGATTTCCATTCATTGCGAAATAAATTCAGACCAACTGAAAATTACAAGCACCGCCACAAAAGAGGAAGCAGAAACGATTAAAAACATGGTCACTGAAGCCACCTTTGAGTTATTAAAACAAGGAAACCAAGTCCAACAACTTAACATCATGAATTGGGAAACAAAACCACAAAACGGAGGTGCCTCATGAAAAAATGGTGGAAAAATGAACAAGGACTCTCCATAATCGAACTACTCGCCGCCCTAACATTGATTACTCTTATATTCGGAGGCGCAACCTATGTGATTTTCCAACAAAACATCGCCCAAGACACCTTCCAACAAGCCACAAGCGAACGAATAGAATTACAAGCAGCAATTGCAGAGATGAAGAGGAATGTGGAGAATGCGAGTGAGTTAAACGCTATTGATAATAGAGTCGAAGTGATAGTAGATGGAAACACTATCACTTACGAAATTATGAATGGTGAGCTTCTACAGCAAAAAGATAGCCAACCAACGACACTCCTTACTAATGTTCAAAGAATAGAGCTTCTAAATGAGAACTTGGTGGAATTGACAGTAAGAGGTGGAGATGAAAAGATCCAAATGGCTCGACGGTTAATGGCCGTTTCGTTGCCAATAGTAGTGGAGAATGAGGATGATAGACCAATTCCACCTAAAGCAGATCATAAAGTCACTTGTTTACCTAATACTCCATTTAAATATCCATCAAATTCAGACTTTAGTAACTTAGCAAATCAAAATCAAAAAATAATTTGTAACACAACTACTGGTGAGTTAAGTTTCTGGTGGGGAGAAAAGATCGCTCTAAGCGATGGTTCTTATGAATTTGATGTAATGAAAACTACTGTTAATGCGGGGGCAACATTAGTACTTAATAACGGTTCCTTAATTACCAATTCACCATTAAATTTATTGTCAAGCTCTACATTAGAAGTCTCTGACTCTCTTTATATAAATGCAGATGTTTCTTTGAACGATTCAGCAAATAAAATAAATATCGGTAAGGATGTTTTCACTAGAAACCTCACTCTATTTTCGCATAACAAAATAAATATCGGTGGTCATATGATGATAGATGGGGACTTATCACTGTTAAATACTGGTGCTGGGGTTTTTGTGGATTTAGATGCTCATATTAACGGGAAAATAATTACAAGATATGAAAATTATGTATCGTCAAGAGATTTAAAAGTTAAAGATTCAATTAACATTAAACAAGATAGTACTTTTATGATTTCTCGAGACTTTTATGCCAATAATGGTTTATGGATAGATGCTAATGTTACTTTTGATGTAGCTGGTAATGCCTATATTAAAAACTTGATTTCGTTTAATCAACATTGGATAGGCCATACTAAATTAGTTGTAGGTGGTAAATTTACCTATACAGGTCCAACTGAACATGATGATCGAGGCAGATTAATACAGGCAAATGAATTAATTAATGTTCCAATTTTAGACTTAAATCCTTACTTCCCCACGTTTCCTGAATTCCCTCAAAAACTACCATAAATTTAAAATATTAAAGGGCTTCAGCCACAATATTCGTCAACACCTTTTCATACATCTAGTAAAACTATCAACCTATTCTTGATATTTTACTGGATGTATAGCACTAATTTTTCGAATATTACCGCACACAATTCTCTGATACAGTCACTTTGTCGAACCAATATATGGACCGCTAACTATAACTATGTAACTGTGAATTTTTCTATGAAGCCGTAGCCGAAGCATAAAATTCAAGTATTATTCAAATATGGCTACAAAGAAATATTAATTTCAACATCTTTACATTCAAAAAAATGCCTTTAATGCAAAAAACAAGAGATTCACCTCTTGTTTTTTAACCCGCATCCCATTAAATCTTCACCAAATCCCATTCCCCTTGCTGATATGCTTTCCTAATATCCGAAATAAAATAAAGCGATCCTGTAATAATAAGCATCTCATTCTCTTCTAGGGATTTAAGTGCTTCCTTAACAGCCACTCTCCAGTTCGGCTGTAACGACTTTTGCTGGATGGGAGCATTCTCATACAATTCCTTCGCTGTCGCTGCTTTAAAAAATTCAAATTCCGTAAACGTAAAGTAGGCGTCCATGTTTTTAAATGGGGCGAGCAAGATGCCGGTATCCTTCTCTTTTGTCGCTGAAAAGACAAAACGATAATTTCTTGTTGGATACTGGGACTTTAACGTTTCTGCTAATGCTTGAAGTCCTTCCTCATTATGGGCTCCATCAATTACGACTAATGGATCACTACTTAAAATTTCAAAACGGCCAATCCAGCTCGTTTGCTTAAGCCCTTTAAGAATATGATCTTCCGTTATGTGAAGCTTGTGATCTTCCTTTAATAACGCAATTGTTTTGAGGGCAACACTCGCATTTTGTAACTGATGCTCCCCTTTCATCTCAATGATTGCTTGTTCAATCGTAAATCCATCAGATAAAAAGGAAAAGTGTTGCTCTTTTTCATTCATTTTTTTCTTTTGATAAGAAAAATCACGGTTTAATTCATATAGGTTGGCATTCATATTCCTAGCCACTTGTTGGATCACATTCGCTGCTTTAGGATCAAGGACTCCTGAAATAACGGGAACTCCCGCTTTAATAATCCCTGCTTTTTCACTAGCGATTTCCTCAATGGAATTACCTAATATATGCATATGATCATGTCCAATCGAAGTGATCACAGATGCAATCGGGGTAAGAACATTCGTTGAGTCAAAACGACCTCCTAACCCAACCTCCATTAAAACAAAGTCAGGATTAGCTTGATGAGCAAAATGCTCAAAAGCCATCGTTGTAATCACTTCAAATTCAGTCGGCGAACTAAGTTCTGTTTTGGCAAGCTCTTCTACGAGTGGACGGATTTTATTAGCCGCTCTCAAAAGGTCTTCTTCAGAAATCGGATGTCCATTTAAAGAAATCCGTTCTTCAAAACATTCAATAAAAGGAGAGGTGAACGTACCAACCGAGTAACCAGCGGACTCCAAGATATTCCGTAAATAACTGACTGTCGAGCCTTTCCCATTCGTACCTGCTATATGTATAAACGTCGATTTTTTTTCTGGATTCTCTAACCGCTCAAGCATCCATTCCATTCGTTTTAATCCCGGCTTAATGCCAAACGGTAATAAACTATGAATCCAACTAATCGCTTCTGATGCCTTTTTCACCTTTTCCAACCCCTAGCTTATGTGCTCATAATTTCCTATTATACAGATCGTTAGTCAGTTGTTTCAATGGTTTTATCAAAATGAAAAACAAGGCTAACGGAAGGTATTATTTTATTACCAATTAATCCCAACCCTATTTCCCTATGAGCTCTGCCTTATTTTTAACAATTTAAGGCTCCCTATTAATATTCTACCTTTTTAAAGCTATATATAAGTTTGGAGGTGTTTTTGTGAGTAAAAAATTAATGATGTTTTTGTCCGTCACCCTTTTCATTTTTTTATGCGACATTAACAATGGCTGGTGAACTATACGAAGACTTTACCTACGCTTATATCGAATTAACGGTTGAAGAAGATGGCGAATATTCAAGAGCTGAATATTATCAAGATTATGATGTCATGTATTTAAATGAGGGAGAGACGGACTGGCTCAGCGGTCCAAGCGAGCCACTCGTTACCGACTCTGATACGAGTTATACAAACATCGCCAACGGCTTGCTTGAGATCCAAGATATCGTTACCGTTGAGGAAACAGCTCATCATTATGAAATTAAATATTTTGGAAATGATAGCAATGTCTTTTATGCCTTTCAAAAACCTTTTGATTTATCCTTTCAAGGCTTTGACTTAGAGAAGCATTTAGAAATGGAGCTTTTTATTTATGTAGATAAAGAATCGTCTTATATGTATTCCTTCACATTTAATATTTTAGCCGATAACAATGAATGTGTTGCCTACATTGAAACAAATGCAACGTTTGCTCGTTTCAATGAAATCGGAGAAATAATCGTGCCTGAAGAAGTTATAGAAGAAGCAACTGTTAATCATTGATAAGAAGATTTATGTGAATATGCTTATAGCCGCATCCTGCTTTAAGTTTAATATGTCGACAAGGATTTGGGCTTCATTGGGGACCTTTTAGAATCAAATAAGCAAAACTCCCATTCTCGTAAGAAAGGGAGTTTTGCTTTCATTTAATCAACTTTAGCCTTGTAATTCAGCAATTCGTGCTTGAACTGATTCACGTTTTGCTGTGTAGTCAGCTTGTTTTGCTTTTTCTTCTTCAATCACTTTTTCTGGTGCTTTTGCTAGGAAGCCTTGGTTGTTCAATTTTTTCTCAACCCGCTCTACTTCCTTATTAAGTTTCTCTACTTCTTTTCCAAGGCGAGCAATCTCTGCATCGATATCAAGTAAGCCAGCCAATGGTAAATAAATTTCCACTCCGGTTAACACGTTTGACATTGATTTATCTGGAGCGGTTACGTCTGTACCCATTTCAAGCTTACTAGGATTACAGAATTTCACAAGATACTCTTCGCCACGTTGTAATTGGTCGAGAACATCTGCATCCTTCGCTTGAACGACCATTTCGATTTGTTTACTCATTGGTACATTTAACTCTGAACGAGTGTTACGGATCGAGCGAATGATTTCTTTTAAAAGCTCCATGTCCTTGTTCGCTTCAGGGAAAATATATTCTTCAACCTTTGTTGGCCAAGCAGCAACAGTGATTGATTCGCCTTTATGCGGCAAGTGCTGCCATATTTCCTCGGTAATAAACGGCATAAACGGGTGCAATAAACGCATCGTTTGATCCAAAACATAAGCTAAAATCGAACGAGTCGTTTTCTTTGCTGCCTCATCTTCACCGTAAAGTGGTAACTTCGCCATTTCAATATACCAGTCACAGAAATCATCCCAAATAAAGTTGTAAAGAAGGCGCCCAACCTCACCAAACTCATAAACTTCAATTAAACGAGTCACATCTTCAATCGTTTCTTGAAGGCGAGTTAAAATCCATTTATCGGCGATTGATTTTTCACCACTGAAATCAATTTCATCATATGTTAAGCCTTCCATATTCATTAAAGCAAAACGCGAAGCATTCCAAATTTTATTACCAAAGTTCCACGTGGATTCAACTTTTTCCCAATAGAAGCGAAGGTCATTCCCAGGCGAGCTTCCTGTTGCTAAGAAAAATCTCAACGCATCGGCCCCGTATTTGTCAATGACTTCAATTGGGTCAACCCCATTACCTAGTGACTTACTCATTTTGCGGCCTTCGGAATCACGAATTAACCCGTGGATTAAGACATCTTTAAATGGACGCTCTTCAGTAAACTCAATTCCTTGGAAAATCATTCTTGATACCCAGAAGAAAATGATGTCATAACCTGTTACAAGAGCACTTGTTGGATAGTAACGTTTGAAATCAATTGCCTGCTCATCTGGCCAACCCATTGTTGAGAATGGCCATAAAGCAGAGCTGAACCATGTATCTAAAACATCCTCATCTTGATGCCAATTTTCAATATCTGCTGGTTCTTCACGGCCTACGTATAATTCACCTGTTTCTTTATGATACCAAGCTGGAATCCGATGCCCCCACCATAATTGTCTGGAAATGCACCAATCACGAATGTTTTCCATCCAACGAAGATACGTTCCTTCAAAACGTTCTGGAACAAAGTTGACTTTTCCTTCTGTTTGTTGAAGTTTTATCGCTTCATCCGCTAATGGCTGCATTTTAACAAACCATTGTGTTGATAAATATGGCTCAACAACGGCACCACTACGCTCTGAGTGACCAACCGAATGCATATGCTCTTCAATTTCGAATAAAACGCCCGCTTCTTGAAGGTCACGAACAATTTTTTTACGGCAAGCAAAACGGTCTAACCCTTGGTACTCACCTGCATTTTCATTCATTGTTCCGTCTTCATTCATAACTAAAACACGTTCAAGATTATGACGGTTTCCAATTTCAAAATCATTTGGATCATGGGCTGGGGTAATTTTTACCGCACCTGAGCCAAATTCCATATCAACATAATCATCGGCAACGATTGGAATTTCACGATTGGTAATTGGTAAAGTCACGGTTTTGCCAATTAAATGCTTGTAACGCTCATCTTCAGGGTGAACCGCAACGGCCGTATCGCCAAGCATCGTCTCTGGACGAGTTGTCGCAACATGAATTGAACCACTGCCATCCGTTAATGGATAGTTCATATGATAAAATGCTCCTTGGACATCCTTATAAATAACTTCAATGTCCGATAAAGCGGTTTTCGTTTGCGGATCCCAGTTAATAATATACTCGCCGCGGTAAATGAACCCTTTTTCATATAAGGAAACAAATACTTCACGAACTGCTTTTGATAAACCTTCATCAAGGGTAAAACGCTCACGTGAGTAGTCAACAGAAATCCCTACTTTTGACCATTGATCACGAATAAAGCCCGCATACTCCTCTTTCCATTCCCAAGACTTTTCTAAAAACTTCTCACGTCCTAATTCATAACGATTCGTACCTTCTTCTTTTAACTTTGCTTCTACTTTTGCTTGGGTTGCAATTCCGGCATGGTCCATTCCTGGTAGCCATAACATATCATTACCTTGCATCCGTTTTGTTCTCGCAATAATATCTTGTAGCGTTAAGTCCCAAGCATGACCTAAATGTAGTTTTCCGGTTACATTTGGCGGCGGAATCACGATCGAATATGGTTTTTTCGATTCATCCCCTGTTGCTTCAAAAAACTTACCGTCAAGCCATTGTGAATACCATTTTTTTTCTGTTTCTTGTGGATTATATTTGGTTGGCATTTCATGGTTTTGATTTTCCACTGTCATCACTCCAATTATTTGATTTATATTCTTTTAGCTGGCTCCATTTTGAACAACAAAAAACGAGCTCGCTCCACTATTAAGGAATACTTATGGAAGATTTTTTGCTCCTTTAACATATGAATCTCACTTTGAGAAATAAAGACTCGCCCTTTACATTTTATTCCTTTTAGAACATACAAAAACTCCCTCCATCCAAAGGACGAAGAGAGTTGATTCGCGGTACCACCTTTGTTTACACAAATAAAAGAGCATTCGTGTACACTCAACATGTTAACGGGTTTTCCCGACTTAACCTACTGTCTTTCAGTTAAGTGGCTCATAGGCGACCTTCCATTCATACAGCTTAAAGAATCTTACAGCCAAGGATTCTTCTCTCTAAAAGGTTCTGAATGTACTCTTCCTACTCAAAGCTTTTTTCTACTATATAAAAAAAATATGTATACGTTATTTTACTCAACGATAATGTTAATTGTCAATATCAGCATCGCCCATTTTCCGGTTTTTATTCATCTTCTTTTTAGAAAATGAACAAGTAAGTCTCCATTTCTTCTGTAATCGCATAGGCTGTAATATCTAAACCGTACAAAAGGAGTTAGTCGTACATGCGAAAACGAATGCGTTATTATAAGAAGCCCTGTCGCCCCGCTTGGTCATTCAAAATAAAAACGATTTGTGCTCAAATTCTCGTTCCACTTATTTGCTTTCAATTTATTCGAACCATTTTACTCCCGACAACCTTTGATCTTTTTTTGTTGACGATAATGGTTGTGTTATATTGTTCGATTTGGTTTAAGTTATGGTAAAACTTTAACATAGAAAAAACGTTCCCTTCACTTGAAAGAGAACGTTCTTATTGTTGCTCCTGTTCTTGTTCGACAATTAATTTTTGTGTCAATCTTTGCACTTTTCGCATCGAAAGGAGACGTTTCTCTAAGCGTTGTACATGTTCAATTTCACTTCTGGAACGTTTTTTCTGTACGTATGCTTCAACCGCAAATACAATCGGCTCTGGAAAATTTAGATAGGCACAAATGAGATGTTTTTCTTCATCAAGTAACGGCAAATGTTTTTCATAACGAAAAAACCACTTTAACACTTCTTCTTCAGACCACATTGCTCTTGGAAAACTGTAGCGGCAAAACCCCGCAATATCTCGTGCCGGTGTATCTATGCTCGCTCGTTCAAAATTGATGAGGAGAGGTTCATTTTCCATGTTAATAATCGAATGAGAGCGTGACAGACGTCCATGACATAAAACAGTTCGATATTTTTCCTTCTCTAAACAAATTTCATACCACTTCTCTAAATGATACTCCGCTCGTTCTGCCATCTGATCGAGCATATGAGCATGAGTAATAAAGGAGAGTTCAAAAGGAGACATATACGTCTTCGCCTCGGCAAGGTCAGCAAAACGAGATAGTTCAAGTCGCCTCAATTCCCAGTGAGATAATAAGCGATTATACGATTTTTCAATTGTCTCCTTTGAGAATTTCTGTGTTTGCACGGTGACACGATGAACAATCGCCATTTGAGCAATCAGCTTTTCTTCTTGTGATTCTCTCCCTAAATACTCCACAGGTTCGACCCAAGGCATTAAATAATACGTATGAGAATTCGTTGAAATCGTATATTCTCCGTACTTGGTCGGAATAATCGGGATTACTTGATGATAATTATGTTTGGCTAGCATCCTCATCGCCTGTACAAATTCATCCGCTTGAAGTGGGGTCATCGTTGTTTCCTTTAAAGCAAAATCTCCACGGGAAGTGGAAATCCTTTTGATTTTTCCATGTTCTTCAATCGACTGAGGGTACACATCGTAATAAAATAAAATCGATGAATACGGATTCTCTTGTTCTTGCCTCATCTTGTACTCACCTTCTTTTTCTGATCTAACCATCGACTCATAAAGGTAACGAGCTTTTTTGAGCGCTCCCATTCAATAAGTGAAAAGCGGATAGCTTGTTCAATATCATGATCTGTCACATCGGTCCTTTGAATTTCTTCCGCGACTCGATTTAATTCGTAAGGAATCAGGCATTCAGCGATAAATAACATCACTTGCTCATCTGGAAAACCTTCAACCGTTCGCATCGTTTCTACTACTTTTTCTAACGATTCCTCTCCATGCTCTTGAAGCCAATAAAGAAAAAGCTGTCGTAACCCTTGATAAGAACGTACTGGAGCTTCAACTGTCCCATTCCAAAAAAGAACTTCATACACTTTTTTCGCTTGCCTAACTGAATAAATGTTGTCCATTAACGGAACTTGCTCACTACCTGCTAATTTAACCAATTGTTCGGACTTTTTAACTCGAAAGTGAACTTCTTTTAAACAATCTGATAAAATTGCTCTTTGTTCACTTTTGATAACTGGTAACAAATTAGAAATTTCTTCGTACTTACGTGAGAAACGCTTTTGTTCCTTAACTTCAGCTTTAGTCAATTGCCCAAAACGAATCAGCGCTCCGAAAAAAGTGCCCCATTCAATTTCTTTTCCTTTTTCCAAAAAGTAATCCTCAATTTCATCATGAACCGTAACCCAACCATCTTTCCACTCTACAAATGGTTCTTCTGCTTTGGTGCGAATCATTCTATCAACTAACACATGAGGCGTGACACTGCAACAGTCACGCCATACGATATGCCAATCTAAGATTTCTTTATTAAGCCAGTATTGAATTTTTTTTCGCCCTTGATCGGTTTCAAGAATCGCTTGATTAATAAATTGAGCTTCCTTCCATTGATAATTTTCTTTAAGCCAATCCAATAATTCCATCCCTTTACTCCTTTAACAAAAAGCGTAGCCTGTTTGCCCAGAAGCGAGAAAAGAGCCGTTGGTATACTCCGCCAGCTGCATGCCCTACACGTTCCGCGGGTGAGTCGGGAGCCTCCTCGTTAACGCTGCGGGTCTCCCCTCCCTCACTAATCCCGCAGGAGTCTCCGGGCATTCCGCTGCCTCCGTTTGGTTTAACCAAAAAACAATTGACTCCACTTAGTAGTGAACATTTTGATTCGTTTTTCTCAA
This sequence comes from Alkalihalobacillus alcalophilus ATCC 27647 = CGMCC 1.3604, assembly GCF_000292245.2. Classification (GTDB taxonomy): domain Bacteria; phylum Bacillota; class Bacilli; order Bacillales; family Bacillaceae_D; genus Alkalihalobacillus; species Alkalihalobacillus alcalophilus. The sequence continues at coordinate 33,208 of NZ_ALPT02000025.1, forward strand.
AGTTTTAACAGGTCTAGCTAGGTTAATTACGATTGGTTCGAAACTGGAATGTACAGTATTTGTCCTTCTTCCACTTGCTCTTCCTTTAAACGGTTGAAACGAATTAACGTACTTGTTGGTATATCGTAGCGCTCGGCAATCGAATCAAGTGACTCATTTTCTTGGATAATGCACATTTTCCATTTCGAAAATCTTTCTTCACCCTTTGTGAGCATTTTTGTTAAATAAAGAGCATTTTCTTCTTTACGAGTTTTTTCCTCTACTTCCTCTTCATATTCTTCCTCAGCAAGCACTTCATCCACTAGCTCTTCTTCCTCTATAATTGCAGCTGGGCTCGAACGTGCATACTCAAGTTCAGGCTCGACTTCGACAACTTGGGCTTCCTCTTCTGTCGGATGTATTTGAACAACAGGTTCCTTCTCTGTTGTGTCTTCTTGTTGGGACGATGGCTCGTTTTGTGCATGTGGCTCTCGTTCTTGGTTCTCCTCTTGCACAAACTGCTCTTCCTTTTTAGCAACTGGTGTTTTTTTCTCTTTATATAAATACTCCAATGGTTTTCTTTCTTCAACTGGCTGTAACTCCGGCTCTAATTTCTTCGCAGTTGGTGCTTCCTCTTCTGCTTGTGCTTCTTCTTTTTCAAAAACAGGTGGGCTAATCGGAGCCGGTATTTCTTTTTCCTCTACTTTCCTCGCTTCAAAACTAAAGCTTGTATCTTCTAAAGAATTGTCTGGTATGGCTTCAGGCTCAATTTCTAACTCCTCGTCCTCCTCACGCACCTCTTCTTCTTGATGCGTTGCCATCCCACTAATGCCAACATCGGCGGTCAATTGAATGCAACTTTTCTCTGGCAAATCATAATCAAACGACTCAACCTCGACAAAGACATCATCAAGATTTTGAATACGACTTATCGGAATCGTTACATCAATCGGGAAAAAGTGCTTAATTTCTCCTTGACCTTCCTCTGTTAATTGAAATTCTTCAACGGAGCGATAAGAAATTTGTTCCTCTAGTGGCTGTTCCGGATCCAACTCAGATTCCGCTCGACTCACCGCTACATATTCCCCTACTAGTCTTAAGCCACCCTTAATATAAACATGCTGATTATGCTCTTCAATCGTAATCTCTGGTTCTAAAGACATTGACAATACTTCCTTCACTTCTTGACCTTTATTCAACCAAACAGATTCTTCAATTGAAAAAGACAATTTCGACGGATGCTCCTGTGTCATCGTACATAACCTCCCTTAATTCATCGTACAAATAAATAAATTCGAAACATGATAAGTTCACAATAACACTCTATGACAAGTATCCAGAGATTATGATTGTTAAGCGAAACATTTCTTCTTAATAAGGGAAATTGTCCTCTTAATGCCGTTCGTTTTCCATACAGCCTAAGCATTAACTCAAAAAAGCCCCCGACTAGGAAGGCTTTCAATCCATTCATTTTTACGTCTCCACAATTCATCTCATGACTACTTCAATCCCGTTGTCGCAATCCCTTTCACGATATACTTTTGACAGAAGATGAATAAAATAAACTGTGGTAATAACGAAAGAGATGACATCGCAATTAATGGTCCCCAAGCTGTCATCGCATCAGGATCCATAAAACCTCTTAACCCTAAAGCGACCGTATACAACCTGGTATCTTGTAGGAAAATTAACGGAGAAAAGAAATCATCCCATGTCCACATAAACGCAAAAATCGTTACCGTTATGAGTGCTGGTTTACATAAAGGTAAAATAATCCGCCAAAAGATCCCAAAATGACTGCAACCATCAATCGTCGCTGCTTCATCTAGTTCCCGTGGAATACCACGAATAAATTGAACCATCAAAAAGATAAAGAAAGCTGATCCCCCTAAAAAAGCAGGAACAATTAATGGCAAGAATGTATTCACCCAGCCAATATTATGAAAAAGAATATATTGTGGAATAATGACAACTTGAACTGGTAACATCACCGTACCTAATAAACAAGCAAACAACACTTTTTGAAACTTAAACTTTAAACGAGCAAACCCGTAAGCGACTAAACTCGAAGAAATTAATGTTCCGATAACGACAAAGGAAGTGACAATCATCGAGTTTTTAAAAAATAAATCAAAACCAAAATTTCCGTAACCTTCCCAACCGATTGAATAATTTTCCCATTGAAAGACAGAAGGGATTAAAGAGGCTGCATTATGAAAGATTTCCGCTTCTGGTTTTACAGAGCTAGCAAACATCCATAAAATAGGATAAATCATCAAAAACCCAAGACCAATCATGAATGTATGATAAATGATGGATGATAATCTTGATTTTTTATCGAGCATTATGATTTGCCTCCTTCTGATTCATAATAAACCCATTTTTTGCTCGTAAGGAAAATAATCGCAGTAAATGCTCCTATAATAACTAAGAGGACCCACGCTAAGGCTGAAGCATAGCCCATCCGGAAATACTCAAACGCATTTTGATAAAGATAGAGGGCATAAAGTAATGTTCTATCAATAGGGCCTCCTGCGGTTATTAAGAAAGCCTGTGTAAAAGTTAAAAATCCATTAATAATCGCAAAAATGAGATTAAAGAAAATAACCGGTGTCAACATCGGCAATGTGATATTGAAAAAAGATTGAATTTTATTAGAACCGTCAACTGCTGCCGCTTCATATAGCTCTTGTGGAATTTGTTTTAAACCAGCTAGAAAAATAACCATCGGTGAGCCAAACTGCCAAACAATTAACAAGATCAAAACCGATAACGCATAATCAGGATGAGCAAACCAGTTATACCCTTCAACTCCAAACCAAGAAAGAACATGGTTCAACGCCCCTTCACGTCCGAAAATTTGTCTCCAGATGACGGCTACTGCAACACTACCACCAATAATTGATGGAACATAATAAATTAAACTATAAAACCCTGAGCCTCGATGACCCGTATTCATTAACATCGCAACAGCTAAGGCAAAAACTAACCGAAGTGGTACAGCAATAGCAACGAAAATAAGCGTCACTTTTAAAGTCGTCCAAAACCTTGGATCATTCGTAAACATCCGTATGTAATTGTCAAAACCTATCCATCTAGGGGCACTCAATAAATCATAGCTCGTAAACGATAAATAAAGGGAATAAATCATAGGACCTACAATGATTGCGATAAATCCAAAAAGCCAAGGTGAAATAAAAGCATAGGCGACGAGATTTTGCCTGAAGTTTCTTTTTTCTTTTGTCATCGTCTTAATAGCTTTTTCCTTTTGCTCCAGATTAGGAAGACTACTCATAACCAAACCTCCTTATTTATAAAGCGGAGCCTGTTTTCTCGAGCTTCTAACAGGCACAGCTAGATTAGAAGTAGAAGCCACCTAAATAGCTCGTCTAAATGACTTCTACTTATTATTGTTGCTCTATTGTCGACTAATAATATCAAGTACCTCGGCTTTATAACGACTAACCGCATCTTCTGGCGTAATCACTCTATAGAGTAATTCCATAAAAATTCGATTGAAGGCATCATCTAGTTCGCTTCCAGATGGTGGCGGTGGTGGCGGTGCGTCTCCAGCGTATTCACCAATTAAATCAATATAGTCAAATTGTTGCTGGACCGTTTTCTCAACACTGCTAAACATATGTTCACGAATTTCAGAGGAAATCGGTACACCTCTATCCCCTTGCAAAATATCGTTTGCCTCTGTACTATTTGTCATCCAATCCATAAACTTAACGACTTCTTCAGGATGATCCGTATTTGGACTCATTGAATATAATAAGGAAGCTCGGATATAAGCTCCTGTTTCTCCCGTTGGACCAGAAGGAAGAATCGTCATTTCTAAATCACGATTTGCTGCTTCTACAACCGCAACGATTTGATTACTATGAATAATTTGCATCGGTGCCTGTTTATTTACAATTAAATAATTCTCAATTGTATCTGAAGCTTCATTCACATCGGCAGGAGGAACGACACCTTCATCTTGTAGTTCAATCCAGAAATTCATAAAGTCAATGAACAATTGATCATCTTCCCAACCTAAATCCGTTCCTTCTTCGTTATACAACCATTCACCTTGCTGTAATAACCAAGTACCTAATGCTCGAGAATGGTTAACATCAATATAAGTCCCATATATATCTAATGCTTCCGATAATTCACGGGCAGTATTGGCAAAATCATCCCACGTATATCCAGGCTCTAATATTGGTACACCAGCTTCCTCAAACATCACCGGATCATAAACTAACGCGAACGCATTACTACCAGTACTTAATCCAACTAACTCACCTTGAAAATAACCAGGGTCTAAATTACTTTGGTCAATATGGTCTACATTAATGTCTCCAGAATCAACATATGGTTGAAGGTCAGCTAATTGGCCTCGGCTTCCATACATCGGCAACCAACGGTCCACCATTTGGAAAATATCTGGAGCATTTCCACCAGCCACTTGAGTAGCTAAACGATCCGCATAGTCGTCAAACCCTAAAAACTCTGGTGCAATCGAAACATGTGGATTTAAACCTTCATAGACTTCAATAAGCTCTAATGTACGATCATGTCTATCTTGATTTCCCCACCATAAAAAGCGGAGTTCTACATCACCCTCATCATCACCAGCAGGCTGATTGTCTGACTCACCTGATGAGCCTGAATCACTACTATCATTTGAACCGCTTACATCATCCGATCCATTCGAACAAGCTACTAATATAGAAACAAAAAACAACATAACCAACAATAATACCGTTTTAATTGACTTTGACATTTTTCTCCCCCTTAATTTAATAAATAAAAGAAAACGCCTTCATTTCGTTATAAAACTTTCTTTCTCGATTTTCTTTGATACCTACCCCCTATTTATCTAAAATATTTTTTTCACCTTATTGGAAATCTGTTTGCAGTGACATCTCATTCCGTAAAGGTTAAACCTAATTTATACGATCGATGAAGATAACGTCTACAATCCTTATAACAGATGAGTGTAAACGCTACCAAAATATCACTACATTCAGTAAAAACTAATAAAATGAATACATATATAAGGTAATGATTGTCTCTTTCCGGCTATAAGAAGCTACTGAGCTATTGCGACTTCTCTCTTCCATATAAAAAAGCTTGTCGACAGTCCCCGGAAACGAGACTTCATCGACAAGCTAAGCGACTAAGAATTTAAACCTTTTGCTCTTTTAGAAATGGCCTAATCTTTTATTTATGATTGACTAAATGTCTAGACGGCCATTCTTTTTTCTTTTCATAAATAAATGAATCAGTATCCCCATACTCATTAAGAGGATACCATATAGAAGAAATTGATAATGTTGAGTAGCTGTGTTTGGTAAGCCTTGCTCCTCTTCTACCTTCTTCCCTGTTCCACCTTTTTTATTGTCGTTATTCTCTTTTGAGCCACCTTCATTTTTTCCACCAGCATTGACATCATCATCAGACTGTTCATCTTGTCCCTTTCCAGGTAATTTGTCTACTGGCTTTTTATCCTCTCCCTTTTTATCTTCTTTTTTCTCATCCTCTTTTTTCTCTTCCTCTAGCTCATCTTCTTTTTTCTCATCCCCTGGTTTTTCTTCCTCTTTCTCGTCTTCTTCTTTCTTTTCCTCTTCTTCTATTGCTGGAAGTGCTCCAACATGGGCTGGGTCTTTCCCTGCTGTATTTAAAAAGCTATCTACTGTTAAGCGTAGGAAATCTCCCCATTCAATGGAACCATCCTCATTTCGACTATAAAATTCTGGTTCAACAAGACTAGCAAAATCCGCTTCTTTTACAACTTCACCGTTACTATTCACGGATTGAGTTCCATCAAAGAAGAAGTTTGTTTCATCGACATTACCTGAAATAAAATCAGGGACAGCATCTGCTGTATTCGTTCTAAACGATAAATTGTTCTTAAATGTCCCTTGCTCCTCAGGTGAAAAATATGGATTTAACCTAAAGATGAAATTAAATCGCTCATTATCAAACGATGTATTATTTTCGATGACTAAGGCACCTGGGTTAAAGTTATCTGTAAATCCGTCCATGCTATTATGAAAAGCAAGATTATTTTTCACGATATGGGCGACTGGTAATCCTTCCCCACCGACTTTAAACCCATTCCGATTCCCATAAGCAATATTGCCATCAAGGAGGACTGGCATATTCGGCCCTTCATTAATTCGGTTATATAAATCCCAACCATCATCAACGTTATCATGAGCAATATTCCCTCTAAACACATTTCCTTCACCGACACCTAATTTAGCCGCAAACCCATCTGCATCAATTTGAGATACATCTTCATTATGATGTGAAGTACTGTTTAACACGAGGTTATGCTTTGGCCAATCATTTGGATCGGATCCATCTCCGGTAATATGGAGGCCCGTATTGCCATTATAACTAAAGGTCATCATTTCAATTATATTATGATCCCCTTTTAACCTCATACTCGTTGCTGCTGCTCTTGTTAGCTCAATTCCATAAAGATGCCAATAATCCGCTTCGAGGCGAAGAATTTCATTCAAGCTTCCTTGACCATCAATTACAACTTTCTCTCCATTATAAGGAACGATCTGTTTTCTTTTCCCCTCTTCACCGCTATACTCTTCACTAATTCTAATCATTGAGTCAGGGGTGTAGATGCCTCCACGCATAAAGATTGTTTCACCAGGAAGTACATATTGAATCGCTGTTATGAAGTCCAATGGATCCTCAATCGTCCCTGTTCCTGAGCTCGTTCCTTCAGGTGAGACAAATAGCCCTTCTCCACTTGTAAAAATTTGCTTTGTGACAGCAATTTCTCTCGTGATCGGCTGATCCGTTGGGGCCCCCTCAGGAAGATAAGTCACTTTAAAATTCGTTATTTCATTTTCAAGCTCGGCTTTATATTCAAAAACATCATTCGCTTCGATCTCTGCCTGACTAATCACTTCTTGCTCATCTTTTGTAATCGAAATCGTGCCTTTGTAATTGGCTAAAATCTTTAAGTTATAATCAGTCGCTCCCGATTGTGGGGCTGAGACGATATTCATCGCTGCATTAGCTAAAGGCTCCTCAACGATTGGCGACTGAACCGTATTAGCTTCACTTAAAGTAATGCTCGCATTCTCTACGCGAATTTTCGCATTTCTAGCCGCATAAAAGCCTAAGTTCATCTGATTGGAATCGATCACTTGAACGAGATCCGCCCCTTCTACCTCTTCTTCAAAGTGGACCGTCTCACCAGTATGAGTTGTATAGCTCGTTGAAAGAATAAAAGAAGTATCGGTTCTTTCAAGCTTCATTCGGATCGGCGTATCTAAATTCGCATGGTGGTTGGCATTTGTACTAAATGGTGACATTGAGAATGTTGAACCGAAATTCCCCCAAGGATTTAAAACTCCTGTTCGGCTAATTGGAGCAACTCGGACTTGTTCTTTATTCGAGCCATTTACCCGGACAGCACCAACTCCAAATATGTTCGAGGCAGCTGGTACCTCTTCAAAGCCAGGTAACATCGGATCTTGGCGGGCTCCCCCATTCACATCCCTCACCATAATTCCAGCACTATCTTGCGTGCTTGGACCAGCGGCCGTTTCAGGTCCAAATTGTTCGACATAAATATCCGCTTCTAGAACAAAATTATGGACGTTCGGATCTAAAGTCGTATAGTAAAAAGTTAGTCCGTCATGACCGGCAGCAATTTTTCCACCACGGCTTTCTAGAATAATAGAATCTTCAATCGTGCCTGGAACAGCTGGTTCTGCATAGTTTGTTCCTACTTTTTCAGGTATCACATTCGAATTAAAGTTTAAATCAGTCGACTGACCGAACGTAATAGCCTCCCATACTAAATCAGGATTCTCTGAACCTTCATTAGAAAGAAGATATTTAAAGAAATCTCCCCAGACGATATTTCCGTTTTCATCTTTTTGATTGACGATGGATGGCAAATCATAAGGGTTTAATGGCAAGGTTGGTTCTGAAATAATAAACTGATCATCCGTTAACGTTTGCGAACTTGAATTGGTTGATTTCGTTCCGTCGAAATAGAAATTATTTTCACCTGTTTGTTCCGCTGGATATCGATCCCGATACGCAGAACCCGTCCGCTCACTTTGATAAGATACGATTCCATCTATCGTAAAATCCGGTGTAATATGATCGTAAGTGGAAATGTGTAAATTACCTTCCTGATTGTTATATACGATGGAATCTTCAATAATCAAACCTGGATTACTATTACTCGTTATGCCGTATTTCCCATTGTTGAAAGCAAGACTATTTCGTAAAATATGAGGAACATGAACACCCTCTCCTCCTAATTTAAAGCCATTTTTATCGCCGCCTCCACCGGTTCCATTCGTCAAAATCCCGTTGTTGAAGGCAATGCTATCTTCAATTAATACGACACCTATTGGACCAGAGCCAACTTTTGTATATAAATCATACCCATCATCGACATTGTTATGGGCTACTAAACCTCGTAATATATTCCCTTCACCGACCGTCAACTTGATCGCAAAACCATCGGCATTATTTTGAGCAGGGTCCATATTATCAAAAGCAACACTGTATTGAATCAAGTTATTCGAAGGCCATTCATGCATTTCAGTGAGTGAATAATCAATTCGGCTCATTTGGAAGCCTGAATCACCATTATTATAAAAGCGACTATACTCAATGACATTGTCACTCCCAGCAAGGTGGTAACCTTTTGTATTACCAGCCGAGTTAGTGAAATCAAGCCCAGATACATGCCAGTAGTTCCCCTCATGAAGCATCCCATCAGAACTGCGGTCAAAGTCAAACACAGGTCTTGCTCCTTCATCAGCCACTAAATATTTCATTTCTTCAGCTGTACCGTCATTGTATCGTTTAATATGGAGGGCTGATTGGCGAACATAATTCCCATCAAGGGCGACAATTGATTGTCCAGGTTGAACGAAATCAATCGCTGTATCAATGTCAAGTGGATTGCTTCTTGTGCCATCCCCTTGACTGTTTCCTTCTGGTGAAATATAAATATTATGACCGTCTGCAAAAGTATTGTGGACGACTGTAAAATTCTGTATAACCGGATTATAAGATGTTAAATATTGTCTATCATCTGGGATTAAAGTGATACTAAACGTCGTATTACTCTTCTCATTTAATGTAGTAGGAAGGTCGATTACCTGTCCCGCTTGCACTAGGATTTGTTCAGTCTCTCCGCTTCCCCCTTGCCTAACATTTAAGACACCATCCACATTTGCTCGTACTTTTAAATCATAATTAATCAACGGTGTTTTATTTAACGAGAGCACCTCAATCTCTGGTTTTATTTGCTCCAACGGTCGTTCTACTTTTGGTGCATCTGTAGCCGCAGCAGTGACCGCAAACTCAATATTATGAACTTCAATTGTTGCTTCGCGTGCTGTATAAAACCCAACATAAATGTTATCATCTTGAACATTCAAAATTTCAGGTTCAAAAATAATCTCTTCATACTCATTGTTTAACTTTCCGACAAAGCCACTATTCGTTTTTGCCAAAGTTAAGCGATATTCTTGTTCTGGATACGTATTTTCCAATGAAGGTCGTTCCTCTTTTAACATCACCCTTTGAATGTCTTCACTGCCTTCACCGTCAGGGGCAATGACACCTGTTCTTGCAAATAATTGAGTTCCATTTGGCCAAATCGTCCTCCCAGCAAAACCACCAACAGCCGCTATATTGGAAGAAAAAACAGCCGAATCATCTGGTTGACCGATCGCATCTCTGGCCATGATGCCAAACGATTCTTGTCCATCATGGGGAGTTTTTGCATAGTGAATGACCTTAATATCAGCCGATAATTCAAAGTTATCTTCATTTGCATCAATCACAGTGTAATAATACGTAATCCCGTCATGGTCCCCGGTTATTTTTCCAGCATTTTGTCCTGTCGATGCTTCAAGCTTGATTACTTGTTCTTCAAGTTTTCCATCTTGTATCACTTCCCAAATATTTCGGTTCGTCCCGATGGATTGCCCAAATCTAATAAACTCCCAATCATATTCAACTACCTCTCTAACCGTCACTTTTAATGTTGTAGAAGGCATACTTGTGTCGTGTGGCTTGATGTCAATCGAATAAATTCCAGGCTCAGAATTATCAAAAAGTGACAAGTCAAGATCATATAAATCTTCAGCTAAAACTTCTTCATCGAAATTATCATAGACTTTAGATACCTCTAACCCTGATCGTTCAAAGCTTTCGCCAATGTAATAAGTGGTTTTCGGATAATCGGTCACTTTGATTTTAGCTAACTCTTTTTCCTTCACTGTCACACTAAACGTCACTTCCACCCCTTTATGAGCAACTGTCAATTCTTGCTCACTAGGTGCCGATGTATCTAATGCAGAAACAGTAAATTCATCCCTCAACAGTCGAACACTAGAACCGTCATCATACTTTGCATAGACGACCAAACCACTTAGATCTATTTCATCCCCGATAAAATAGACCGTTTTCTCTGGTAGACTGTCAATCTCTAGTGCTTGTAATTTTGTATCTTTCACTTCAACATTGAAAGTCACCGATTTTTCTGGAGTTTCCGTTGAAATGACCTCTACTTCAATCATTCCAGCATGTTCAAAAATATAAGCCTCATCAACTATAGTCGCTTCAGGAATCGAAAAAGTGTAGTCATCCGGAGTGAGCTCCTCTTTTAGCCCTGTATTATAAATGGCTTGTACGACAAAACCATTTGCATCAAACCTGTCTCCTAAATAATAAGTCGTTTTCGCCGGGTAATAAAGAATCTCTAGCTCCTCAACAGATAAGGAAGCAATCATCAAATCAATCGACGTTTCCAAACCATTAAAATGAACTGTTACTGTATTAGGACCAGCACTACTACTATCAAATCCTGTTACAATATACTCATTTTGCGAAAGAGTTTCTGTGCGTTCAACCCCATTTGAATCGCTCCAAGTTGTTATCACGACTAACCCGTTTAAGTCTAAATTTTCACCAATTAAATAATCGGTTTTCATTGACGTAGAATTCGCATTTAACTGTGTTGGTATTCGTGCATCAGTTTTGATTTCAAAATTACTGAAGGTAACTTCTGCATCTCTTGCGACGTATAATCCGGCAAAAAACGTTTCACTAAATAGTTCTTCTTGAACAAACACTTCCCTTTGTCCATTAGTCGTTACAACATAGACGTTACCTGATTTGCGAATACTCAAATCGTAAACCTCACCAGCTGAAGGCACCCGAACATCAAAAGGCGACAGTTTGATTTGTGTCCCCGTACTCGGTGTTGTTCCTGTTACACTATGTTTATAAAACCCTTTCATCTCATTTGTATCAAGAGCTCCGACGGCGACATAATTCGAACTTTGTGTTGCCGAACCTACCTCAAACTGGTCACGGATCATGACTCCGAACGATTTTTGATTAGGTGTAGAAATGCTGCTATCTGTATTAAAGCTGTTTACAGTTGCCTTTGTTGTTATTTCAAAATTTGAATCTGCTGGCAATTGTTTATACAAATAAGAGACACCTTCATCATTGCTTGCCACCTTTCCACCTGATGCAAATAAAGTGACCGATCCATCTTCATGAAAAGTTGGTTCAGGATTTCTTTCATCACTCGTATTCGATCCAAACTTTTCAAACTCCCAATCACCTGTTCCTATTGTCGGTTGAATCGAGAATTCGACGTCACTAAAAGTAACCGTTGCATTTCTAGCGACATATAACCCGAAATAATTCAACGCCTCATCATATTCGATAATTTGTGTATCATTTCCGACTGAAAGGGTATAAATATTGCCTACTTTTCTAATCGTTAGCTCATAAGTTTCATTTACTTGTGGCTGACGTGCTAAAGTAAATTCATACCCATCTTTCGTCTGTACTCCAAGCTCGTCACCTTCTTTAAAGCCCTTTTTATAATAGGCTTTCATCTCTTGGTCAAGGGCACCAAGAGCCAAATAATTTCCGGTAAAAGAAGCTAGTCTCTCATTATGTAAGACATTACTTCTTAACATTAAACCAAAAGAAACTTGATTATTAGCCGTCCATGATTCTACATGAGCGGTTGCCTTGAACTCAAAGTTAACATCAGGCTCTATTTCTTTAAAATAATAAACGAACCCTTCTGTCGCCGCAGAGATTTTGCCACGGTCATTGGAAGCGCGTAACGTCACATCACCTGTTTCATGTTCCATAATCGAAAAATTCTCGACATTTAAATCATTTGTACCCGTATCACCCATCACACTGCCATTCCAGTCACTATTTATTTCGATCATTTCATCTTGAGGCTCAGTGGCTGAAGCAACCAATGTGAAATTAAAATTAGAAAATATGAGAACAACAATCATCCAAACTGACAACCAACGTTTTCCTTTTTTCATTTACCTTGTCCTCCATAAGTTTTTTCCCTCAACAGGTTCAGACCACGTTCAAACTCTTTTCTGTACTCACCTCACTTTAAATTGAATTAGAGACATTTGGCCTAAACGAATTGTCGTTACAATCAACCCAAACGCCCTAATTCTTTGATAATTAAACCGTAACGCACAAAACAAAATTACGTCTATAATCCCTAGTGCAGATTCATGTAAGCGGTATCAAAAATGAATAAAAAGGGATAGAATCTAATAAATTGAATACAGACATAAGCTGATGATTATTCAAATTATTCTAAAAATTAAACCCCAAAATCGATAATCTCCTCTAGAATCCAACATAAAAAATGGCTGGTTTCTCTTTCCATTAACCAGCCAGTTTATTTCGTCGATCTACTTCTTCTATTTTATTAAAAATTCGGTGTGCAATAATCATAAACATCATACTTAATGGGGCAACACTAAAGAATAATAAAGAAGCTGGTGCGACTTCAAGAGCGATATAACATAAAATTAAACAAAGAATCATTGAGAAGGTATGAAAAGGATTAGATAGGCCAAGGATAAACGCATATTTTATATTTTGAAAGAGCTTCAAATCATAGTGAACATACACTTGAAAAATATAAAGAGTCATAACCAAATAATTAAAAGCAATCACAACAAAAAGGTAGAAGAAAATTTGTGACATTCCGCTTTCTAAATGATAAAAGAAATACAAATCAATGAATAAAATCACAGCTAAACTCGTTAAAATGAAACCGAGTCCATTTGATTTCACAAACTCCCTCTTGTATGTTTGCCAAAATTCTTTTGAAATCTGTAATTCCTGCTCCCCATTAATCCATTTTCGTGCTAATGTAAACATCGCGACGGTTGCTGGGAATACGCCCAAAATAATCCCTCCGAGTAAAACAAACCCAACCCATAATATATTGACGATCGCTAACTTAGCAATCCATTCAAAAGCCCGATAAAAGACGCCATATACACCATTTGCCTCCATTTACAATCCACCTTCCTCATTCCTATTTATAAACCGGCTATCTTTTTTAGTTTTTCCTCACGATCTTTTGATTTGACGATGATTTTTCCAATCGCTGCAGCAAGCACCTGCTGAAACAAAATAACCACAATGATTGGAATACTCACTTGCGGCGGAAAATAGGTAACCGCTAAGGCTGAGCCTACCCCGTTATTTCTTAATCCGCTGCTATAAGTTAAACTGATTCCAATCGTTTGATCCCACTTAAATATTTTTGCTGCCGTAAATCCTAACACATAACCAACAACCGTTAATAACAAGAGGGTAACGAATAATTTGAGCAATGAAACATTTGTGTCCTTTAGAAAAGGGGCTGCGACCGAACAATTAATGGCAATCACTAGAAGCAAACCACACTTTGCAAAAGGAGCTAATGTTTTTTTGATTTCCCCCGAAGGCTTTGTGAAAAAATGGGTACAAGCTAATCCTATAATGGAAGGAACAACAACCATCCAGATAAGCCCTTTCATTACCTCCCAAATAGGTAAGGACACCTCCGTTCCTATTAATAGCTGTAAAGAAAGAGGAACAAGAAAAGGGGCAAGCATCGTATTGACTAAAATAATCGTTAAAGTCGTTGAACTGCTCCCTTTATAAATAGACACCCACATTAAACTCACGATTCCTGTAGGGATGACAAAGGCTAATACGAGCCCGGTCACAATATACATGTCATCAGCAAAAAAAAGATGTCCTCCCCCAAAGGCTAGAAGCGGCATTATCACTTGTAAAATGATTAAACTAATAAAAATGGGCAAAGGATTTTTAATGGCATGTCCAATCTCCTTTACCTTAAGCCCGAGGCTACTCGAAAAAGTAATACAAGCAAAAATCCAAGGCACTAAAAAAGCATAAGAATGGAGAAAGGAAAATATCGTCATTCCACCTAATACAAATAAGGGAGTAATAAAAGGAAAGTAAGTCTCTAATGTTGTGTTTGCTTTTTCAAACAATGGCTTCCTCCCCTTTATACACATACAATTGAGTGTAGTCTATTAACCTATGCATAATTGAATTGCTTGCTTTTAAATATACATCTTTCTCCTTAAAACGACTATAATCTTCTTGACAGTTTATAAGAATGAGAACATAAATCGCTACAAACTTATCTAATGAACGCTATATAAGATAATGATTATTCTCTTTTTCCCTCACTAATCATCCTTCTCAAAAATATTCCTTAAATTGAAGCTTAAAAAGAGGTATAATCAGGACAGAATCAATTGAAAACGCTTTATCTTTGATTAGGGGGGGTTGAATGAAAAAGAGAAAAACAAAATTCTACTTTAAACTGTTAGCCTTTATATTAATTGTCAGTACGTTCCCAGTTGCTTTTGTCGGGACATTTTCTTATATAAAAGTCTCAGATTCGATGCTGGCGAAAGCTTCAGAAGAACAAAAGCAAAATATCCACCAAAGAAATATAAACGTTGAGCAAGTATTAAATACGATTGATCATTCTTTAACTTATTTTGTTAATTCTTCGTTTTTAACAGATACTTTACAGCAACCAATGGGAGCTGTGCAATTTCAAAGATATCGACAGCTAAAACATGAATTAAATTATTTACAATCCTTTGATACAGGAATTGAAGACATTCTGATTCTCAGTTTCAATCACAACTGGAAAATTAATAATGAAGGACTAAATCACTTAGATGAGCAAGAAATCGATGAACATTATTCTAAGTACCTCCAGTCTTACAGTGGGACAGAATGGCTCTTGGAAAAGAAAAAAAACACCCCTGCTCATCCCCCAGATGAAGAGGTTGAACATTGGGAAAGTCAAGCCCATTGTGATTATAGCATTCAGTTAGTGAAACAACTCCCACTTGTTTCAAGCTCAAAGACTGGTCTAGCCGTTGTCAGTATCCCATCATGTTCTCTATCTAATATTTTGACGACTAGTGGTGAAACAGAACAAGTTATGATTTTAGATGAAAATTTCCGAATATTAGCACATAATAATCCTTCTTTGATCGGCGAATATTTCGAGGACGTTTCGATTATTGAAAATATAGATCATACCGATACAAATAGCCTAGGACAAATCGCCACTAGCCTAGACATGACAGAATCAACAATTACTTATAAAAAATCAGATTATAATGGTTGGCTTTACTTATCTATTATCTCTAATCAAGAATTAAAACAAGAAGCAAACGCTATTGGGCTATTTACGTTACTCGTTTGTGTAAGTATTATTATGACCTGTTTTATCTTTTCTTGGTTCGGCTCAAAAAGGTTATATAAACCTATTAAAGAGCTATACAAAACACTTATGACCAACATGAATCATTCATCCAGCCCCAAACAACATCGTGATGAATTTGAAGCTATTGGTGATCAAATTCACCATATGTTAGAAGAAAATAAAGTGCTAGAAACAAAGCTTCATGGACAAATCGATCAATTAAAGCATTTATTCAGTGTTCGTTTACTAGACGGGCAACTAAAAGAAGAAGAACTATTAAATATTTATTCATCTTATCATTTCACAAAAAATTGGCATCATTTATGTGTTTTAAGTTTACAAATTGACTCCCTTGAAAATACTAGCTATACAAACGGGCAGAAAGACTTATTACTATTTTCAATTAACAGCATTGTAGAAGATAATGTACCGACTCAAAGACGGTTGACTCCGATTATTCGTAAAGATGTACAAGTCACGATTCTTTTAAGTACATTGGAATCTCAGGAATCCTTTGAAGAATATATTCATGAGGTTGCTACAAGTATTCAAACAAAAGTCCAAGAAGAGTTAGGCTTATCAGTAAGCATCGGGGTTAGCCATCCTTATGCCGAACTTTCTTCTACGAGAGAGGCTTATCTTGAAGGGGTAGAGGTTTTAAAATACCGACTTAAATTTGGTCAAAATTCAATTTTATACTATAAAGATATTGAAGCTGGAAGCTCTTTTCAAACATATTTTCCGGAAAATGTTAAAAATGAGTTATTTGACTTTATCAAGTTAGGTGAAAAAGACAAAGCTGAGGAAGCTTTAGAAAGATTGATTGCCACAATCTTTTCAAAAGATTTAACCCCAAATCAATACCAGATTTCTTTAATGCGGTTATTAAATGATTTAATTTTATTAATGCAAACACTTGGTATAGAGCTAGAAAATGTTGATGATAAAAAGTCATTGTTTGATCAGTTTTTTGAGTTAAAGTCGATTGAGGAAATTACGAATTGGTTTAGAGACCACATTATTTATCCATTAATTCAATCCATCCAAGAACGAATTCAATCAAAGTATAAAAACATCTCAGAAAACATCATTCATATTATTCAGAAAGAGTATGATACAGAGCTTTCACTTGAATCGATAGCGGAGCGGTTGCACTATAATCCTAATTATTTAAGTAGTATTTTCCGCAAAGAAACGAATATCTCTTTTAGTGAATACTTATCAATGTATCGTCTAAATATGGCGAAACAGTGGCTTATTGAATCGGATTTATCTATTAAAGAAATTGCTGAAAAGTTTCACTACAACAATTCACAAAACTTCATCCGTTCTTTTAAAAAGAAAAAAGGAATCACACCAGGAAAATATCGTGAATTACATGCTAAAAAGAAGTTTGAATAATAAAAAAGGATGTCTCTTAAGGTTCATTTTCATGACCTTTTGAGACATCCTCTTTAACAATCACATTGATAGGCTTGAGTAAATTCCTCGATTATTCGGTTTCCGCCACTCGTATACCAGTTTTCTACTGCTTTTTGAAATCCATCCTCATCTATTTGTCCAAGAATAAATTGAATGGTTGCATCCTCCATCATTTGCTTTAACTGGCTTCCTTTAATGACAAATGTATCAGAATCTAGAGAAATAGTCGGATTGTGTATTAAATGCTTTTCATTTTGCTGAATTAAATCAATTGCCTTCACTTGAACATCATAACTAAAATAACGTTCATAGCCTTTATGTGTCTCACTCTCACCAATTTCAAGCGCTAAATACGGCCTTACTTCTTGATCATGTAAGGCTGAGTTTATAATATTGGCCATACCATCAATGACTTCATAGTGTTCACCTTCCACTCCCCACAATAATAAGTTACTTATTTCAGGTGTCAATAATTGGTCGTAGAATGAAAGGATTTTTTTCAAATCAGCTTCGGTCTTCACAGATGACTTTGGAAATAATAATAGATTCGAATATCCAGGTATCGCCCAAATCCCAAATTCACCATCTGCTCGCCTCACCTTACTATGAACATCAAACTCGGCGTCAGGATTTATCAAAATAGCTTGATTATATAGGTTAATGACATCAGCCATAGAACCTACATAAATCCCCGCTTCCCCATTCACTAACAAGGACTGCTGCTCCATTTTACTCGCAACTGGAAAGTCTTGATTCATATAGCCGTTTTGATAAAGCTCTCTCATGTATTCCAACGTCTCCATATATTCAGGGAACATAAATTCAGGCAATATTTCGTCGTCTTTGATTCCAAATTCATTCGGAACCCCAAACCAGGAGGAAATTGTTTTAAAAGCTCCAAAAACTAAGTCACTCCGTTCAGTTAACCCGATTGTATCTTGTACACCTGTACGATTAGGGTCATCTTCGGTAAAAGCTCTTGCTAATTCAAAAAATTCTTCAGTCGTTTCCGGTGCCGATAATCCAAGGTTCCGAGCCCAATCTTTACGATAAATGATCCCTTGCCGTGACAGTGGCCTCCCTTGATAAAGAGAATAAATCTTCCCATCTACCTTTGTATTAGATAAGATTTCTGGTTTTAATTTACTTAAGTTCTCAAACTCCTCTAAATACGGGCCAATTTCCCAAAACTGTTCATCACGGATGGCATCCTTATATTGATTAAACATTTGAAAACTCATGGGGACAACCATCGGCAAATTCCCTGTTGCAAAAGCGGTATGAACACGATCATTATAATTAGTCTCACGAACAAACTGAATGTTTAACTTCGTATTAGTGGCCCCTTCAATCAACCTTTTTATTTTTGTATTGGGCACTTCGAAGTTATGTAAGTTTAATAGCATCGAGATCTCATAAGGATCTTCAGATGATTTTCCAGATGTAGTTTTATAATTTATTTGGCTATCTTCATTCTTTTCACCGATGACAGCGTTTTCATTTTTGCTACAAGCAATGAGTAATAAAAGAAGAAAAGAACATATCCAAAACGAAACAAATATTGGCTTTCTTTTAAATAAGATCATTACATCCCCCTTCAACTTGCTTGTTCAGTAATATCCTTCAATAGAATAAGAGCACGATATAATTATTATAACATTCTTAGTTATAAGAAAAGTAAGAAATAATAAAAACCGTTTATTTCCGCATCCTGTCCATGATAAACCTTTGAGCTTCCAAAATATTATCTGAGTTAACAGAATCTAAAATAATCTCAATATGTGGTTTGTGTTGAAACAACCTTGCAAATATTAATTCATAGTTTAAATGACCTTGTCCTACTGGAACCCATGATAACTCATCGTTCTCTTCAAAAAAACAGTCTTTCGCTTGAAAAGCAACGATCTGTTCCCCTAATAATTCAAACATCTCTTCAATAACGACATCTTGATTTTTATAATTTTTTTCCGTAATTAAATTGCCCGGATCAAGAACAACTCCTAGATGAGACGAAGGAACTTCATCAATTAATTTTCTTAATTTTTTAGCGTTATCAATGAGGTGATATTGAGCAGGCTCTATCCCAATAAATACGCCCCATTTTTCTGCTTCTTCTAACAACTCCTGAAGCGTCTCTTTTAATTTCGCCCAATCCTCATTCGTAAAATGTCCAGAATCGATTTTTCCTGTTTCTGTTGCGACAATTGGAGTTCCAAAAATTCCAGCATAACGGATCATTTCTTTATATCTTTCCTTATTTACCTGATGCTTTTTTTCATCTCTTTCAAACAAATGTAAATAGCATCCTAAAACCGAAATAGAACTGCCATGCTTCTCAAACTCTTTCTTAATATATTTGGCCATTCCCGGATTTAACCTTCCCGGCTTCGTAAAATCATATTCATTAAAAGCCTTCCATAAAGCTAATTGCACGTGCTGAAATTGATAGGAACCTACTTTTTGGGCCACATCTTGAACCGTTCCTTTATGACATAGATGAGCTAATACTCCGATTGACATTATGTAAACTCCTCCCAATTAAAATAAAAAACTACTTATACATTCCCCTCTTTCATTCACTCATTACAAAAAGGTTGACCTACTATCCTTTTATTGATTTGATAAGTTAGAAAAAATCTGCAAATAACCAATCGAATGTCTTTACAAACTAAATTGTATTATAAACTCTCGATAATCGTAATAATCTTCATATCAGAAAAACTAAAATCTAAGATATTGATTATCCATGTTATTAGGGATTATCCTCCTTGTGGGCCACTTAAGACTGTTCATTTAGGAAGGAAGAAAGAAAAAAAACGTCCCATAAGATCGTTATCTTATGAGACGGCTTTTCTATATAATCATCACTTATTTACCTAAATCTACTTATGCTTTTAACTTTGAAAAAGCTTTTTGGGCTGCTGCTATCGTTTTGTCGATATCCTCTACAGTATGTTTGGTTGATAAAAACATTCCTTCAAATTGAGAAGGTGGAAGAGAGATACCTTCATTCAACATCTCACGGAAATAGTTTGCAAAATAATCGAGATTTGATGTTTTCGCTACCTCAAAGTTCACAACTTTTTCATCTGTGAAGAAAAATCCGACCATAGAACCGATACGATTAATATAATGTGGAATTTCATATTTTTCCGCTGCTGCCTTTAACCCTGTTTCTAAGCGCTCTGCTAATTCGTCAAAACGTTCATAATCAGCTGGTGTTAGCTGGGACAAGGTCTCATATCCAGCTGTCATCGCAAGCGGATTCCCAGATAACGTACCTGCTTGATAAATTGGACCGCTTGGGGCAATTTGCTCCATAATTTCACGTTTCCCCCCAAAAGCACCAACAGGTAATCCACCACCAATTACTTTTCCTAAACATGTTAAATCAGGTATGACACCTAGTGTTCCTTGTGCACAATTATAGCCGACTCGGAAGCCTGTCATTACCTCGTCAAAAATTAACAAACTGCCATTTTGCTCCGTAATTTCACGTAGGCCTTCTAAGAACCCTGCAATTGGTGGAACAACGCCCATATTTCCTGCTACAGGCTCAACGATAATAGCGGCAATGTCGTCACCAAACTTATCAAAAGCATATTGAACACTTTCCAAGTCATTATAATTCACAGTCAATGTATTTTGAGCTACTGATTCTGGTACTCCAGGACTATCCGGTAAACCAAGTGTAGCTACACCCGAACCTGCTTTAATTAATAAAGAATCACCGTGACCATGATAGCAACCGACGAATTTAAGGATTTTGTTACGACCTGTGTAACCACGTGCCAAACGAAGAGCACTCATCGTTGCCTCTGTACCTGAGTTGACCATACGGACGACTTCAATCGAAGGCACTCGTTCAATAACCAGCTCAGCAAGCTTTGTTTCCATTTCATTTGGAGCACCAAAGCTTGTCCCTTTTTCTGTTGCTTCTTTTAACTTTTCGACAACCTGTTCATCGGCATGTCCTAAAATAAGTGGTCCCCATGATAGGACGTAGTCAATATACTCATTTCCATCGATATCATAAATTTTTGACCCTTTACCACTTTCCATATAAACCGGATTCATGTTCACCGATTTAAAAGCACGTACAGGACTATTAACTCCACCTGGCATAAGTGGCTTTGCTTTTGCAAAAGCCTCTTCTGATTTTTGATAATGACGCATCTAAATCCCCTCCTTAAATATAAAGCTTAGTCCGTTTGCTTAGAAGCGAGAAAAAATACAGGGCTGACTAGAAAGTCGCTTTTTGACTTTATAGGCAGACCGATTTTTCTCAAGCTTCTAACGGACGCAGCTGGATTGATATAAAGCGAAGCCTGTTCGGTCAGAAGCGAGAAAATTAAGGATCAACGCTAAGTTCGCGCCATCCTGCCGCAACGCCTTGTACCCACTTCCTGTGGGCAGGGGCGGCTGATGAAGACGCTCTTTGTCTTCACTCAGACGAACCGATTTTTCTCGAGCTTCTAACAGGCGTAGCTGGATTGATATAAAGCGTAGTCCGTTTGCTTAG
>NZ_ALPT02000026.1 GCF_000292245.2 Alkalihalobacillus alcalophilus ATCC 27647 = CGMCC 1.3604
GTGGGATAAGTAATGAAAAGCTGTGCTGTGGAAAATTAGGGTGCGAATAATGGGGGATAAGTAATGAAAAGCTGTGCAGTGCCAAATTAGAGTTCGAATAAACTGGAATAAGTAATGAAAAGCCGAGCAGTGCCAAATTAAGGTGCGAATAAAGTGGGATAAGTAATGAAAAGCCGAGCAGTGCCAAATTAAGGTGCGAATAAACTGGAATAAGTAATGAAAAGCCGAGCAGTGCCAAATTAAGGTGCGAATAATGGGGAATAAGTAATGAAAAGCCGTGCTGTGAGAAATTAGAGTTCGAATAAACTGGAATAGGTAATGAAAAAGTGGCAGTGGGCAAATTAGAGTTCGAATAGTGTGGGATAAGTAATGAAAAGCTGAGCTGTGCCAAATTAGGGTGCGAATAAACCAAAATAGGTAATGAAAAGCCGAGCAGTGCCAAATTAGGGTGCGAATAAAGCGGGATAGGTAATGAAAAGCTGTGCTGTGTCAAATTAGAGTTCGAATAAACTGGAATAAGTAATGAAAAGCCGAGCAGTGCCAAATTAAGGTGCGAATAAACCAGAATAAGTAATGAAATCCAATACTGTCGCAAATTAAGGTGCGAATCATCGGTATGAAAGGAATGAATGGCCAGTACATTAAAAAAATGTCATTTGTTTTTCCTTGACGCTTATTCTTTGAAAGGGTAAAATGTTCAGTATACTTTATCTTGTTAGTATATTAGTGTACTAAAGTGTTTTGGTTTTATATAATAGATAAACAGAATGTTATTGAGGTGAGTAGAGTGACGAAGCCGTTCATGTTTGAGAAGCCATTAGGTATGCGAGATACACTGCCAAAATTATATGAGACGAAAAGGGATGTTAGGGATAAAGTTTCAGCGGAAATTAAGAGTTGGGGTTATCATTTTATTGAAACGCCGACTTTAGAATATTACGATACGGTTGGAGTTGCTTCGGCGATTTTGGATCAACAACTTTTTAAACTTTTAGACCAACAAGGACGTTCATTAGTTTTGCGTCCGGATATGACAGCTCCGATTGCGAGGCTTGTTGCTTCGAGCTTAAAGGATGCGGCCTATCCATTGCGTTTAAGCTATCAGTCAAATGTGTTTAGGGCCCAGCAGCATGAAGCCGGAAAGCCTGCTGAGTTTGAACAGATTGGAGTTGAGCTGATTGGTGATGGGACGATTAGTGCGGACGGTGAAGTGATTGCTTTAATGATATCTTCGTTAAAGCAGACGGGATTGAAACATTTCACTGTTGCCCTTGGTCATATTGGCTTTTTGCAGGCGTTATTGCTTGATATTGTCGGCAATGCTGAACGGGCGGATGCACTTATTCGTTTTTTATATGAAAAAAATTATGTAGGGTTTAAGGAACATGTTAAAAGTTTGTCGTTGTCTTCCATTGATAAATCACGTTTACTAAAGCTTTTGAAATTACGTGGCAGTCAAGAAGTTTTAGGTGAAGCTAGCGAGATTATTCAAACAGAAGCAGGGAAAGCGGCCATTCAGGAGTTACAGGAACTTTGGTCAGTCCTACAAGCGTATCAATTAACCGATTATGTGAAATTTGATTTAAATCTTGTTTTACATATGAGCTATTATACAGGGGTTGTTTTTGAAGGATACGGGGATAAGTTAGGGGTTCCTGTCTCGAGTGGTGGCCGTTATGACGAACTTTTAGAAAAATTTAAGCGACCGGCACAGGCGACCGGTTTTGGGATTCGACTTGATTTATTAGTGGAAGCATTAGCAGAAGTGACGGAATTATCAGAGCAAGTTTGTATTATTTTTAGTCGTGAGCGTCGGGTGGAAGCGATTGAAGTGGCGACAAAAAAACGCCAAGAAGGTTATGCGGTTGTGATGCAGGATTTAGCGGGAATAAAGGACCTCGATTTAATGACGGAACAATATGATGATGTGCTTTATTTCATTGGCAAACAGCCTAAAGCTAAAGGAGGCATCTTAACATGAGTGATTTATTAACAGTAGCGATGCCTAAAGGACGAATTTTTGAGGAGGCGGTTGAGCTTTTAAGGAAAGCTGGTTATGACCTTCCTGATGAATTTGAAAACTCGCGAAAGTTGATTATTGATGTACCAGAAGAGAAGATGAGGTTTATTTTAGCAAAACCGATGGATGTTCCCACTTATGTTGAGCATGGGGTGGCGGATATTGGAGTGGCGGGTAAGGATGTTATGATTGAAGAAGAGCGTGATGTTTACGAGGTGCTTGATTTGAAAATTAGTGCTTGTTATTTAGCGGTCGCCGGTTTACCTGGTTATGCTAAAAAAGACATTAATCCTAAAGTTGCCTCGAAGTATCCGAATTTAGCGACTCAATATTTTAAAGAACAGGGCGAACAAGTGGAAATTATTAAATTAAATGGTTCGATTGAACTGGCTCCATTAATTGGGCTAGCGGATCGAATTGTTGATATTGTTTCTACCGGGCAAACCTTAAAGGAAAATGGCTTAGTTGAATTGGAAACGATTGTGCCGATAACGTCACGAATTATTGTTAATCCAGTGAGTTATCGTTTAAAAGATGAACGAATTGAGGAAATGGTCGAGCGATTATCGGTCGTTGTCGAGGAGGAGTTACGGTGAAAATTGTTCAATATGATGCCGATATAAGCATTAAACGTGACCTGGACTCAGGAACAGAGGAACAAGGGAAAGTTGTTACTGAAATTATTGGAAAAGTTCGACAAGAAGGAGATGCAGCTTTAACTTATTTTACGGAAAAATTTGATCGAGCTGTATTAGAAGATTTAAAGGTACAAGAAGAGGAAGTCAAACAAGCTTATACTGAAATTGATGAAGAAACATTGGATGCTTTAAGAGCGGCGATTGAAAACATTCGCGACTTTCATCAAAGGCAAACCACTCAATCATGGTTTACAACGAAAGCAGATGGGACGATGTTAGGCCAGAAAATTACGCCACTCGATTCAGCAGGCCTTTATGTGCCGGGGGGAAAAGCAGCTTATCCGTCTTCGATAATGATGAATGTTATTCCGGCTCAAGTGGCAGGAGTGGAGCGGATTGTGATGGTTTCCCCACCTCAACCGAATGGACAGCTTGAGCCAGTTGTCCTAGTCACCGCGCATGAACTGGGGGTAGAGGAGATTTATAAAGTTGGTGGGGCTCAGGCGATTGCGGCTTTAGCCTATGGTACAGAAACGATCCCAAAAGTAGATAAAATTACGGGGCCAGGCAATATTTTTGTCGCTCTTGCTAAAAGAGAGGTTTTTGGTGAAGTAGATATAGATATGATTGCTGGACCGAGTGAAATTGTTGTTTTGGCGGATGAACAAGCGAATATTGCTTATATTGCTGCGGATTTATTGTCACAGGCTGAGCATGATGAGCTTGCTTCTTCCGTGCTTGTGACTGAATCCCAAGTGTTAGCCGAAGCAGTCGCAAAAGAAGTTCAAAAGCAACTTGAGACGTTGCCAAGAAAAGAAATCGCTCAAGCCTCCCTTGAGCAATATGGACAAATTATCGTAACGACTAATTTAGAAGAATCGATTAAGGTTGTGAATGAACTAGCACCAGAGCATTTAGAAATTTTGACAAAAGAGCCATTAAATATTGTCGGGAAAATTCGTCATGCCGGGGCGATTTTTCTTGGAGAGTATAGCTCTGAGCCAGTGGGTGATTATTTTGCTGGCACCAATCATATTTTACCAACGAATGGAACAGCTCGATTTTCGAGTCCATTAAGTGTGGATGATTTTACGAAAAAAACGAGCATTATCTCTTATAGTGAAAAAGCTCTTGTTGAAAATGGCTCAAAAATTGCCACGATTGCCCGCTTAGAAGGGTTAGAAGCACATGCCCGAGCGATTGAAATACGATTGGAGGAAAAATGATGGAATCAAGACGTGCATTTATTGAACGAAACACAGGGGAGACACAAATTAAATTAGATTTTTCCGTAGATGGAGAAGGGATTTCAGATTTAAAAACAGGCGTGCCCTTTATGAGCCATATGCTTGATTTATTTACAAAGCATGGCCACTTTAATTTAACGGTCGATGCCACTGGCGATATTGAGGTCGATGATCATCATACAACCGAGGATATTGGCATTTGCCTTGGATATGCTTTAAAAGAAGCGTTAGGCGATAAAAAAGGGATTAAGCGTTATGGAAGTGCGTTCGTTCCAATGGATGAGGCATTAGCACAAGTGGTCGTCGATTTAAGCAATCGTCCACACTTAGAGTTTCGAGCTGAACTACCGAGTCAAAAAGTCGGCACTTTTGATACGGAGCTTGTCCATGAATTTTTGTGGAAGCTCGCACTTGAAGCTCGAATGAATTTACATGTTATCGTCCATTATGGTCAAAATACACATCACATCATTGAAGCGATTTTTAAAGCATTAGCACGAGCACTTGATGAGGCAACGACAATCGATAGTCGTGTGAAGGGCATCCCCTCAACGAAAGGGATGTTATAAATGATTGGAATTGTCGATTACGGCATGGGCAATTTGCACAGTGTCAGCAAAGCATTAGAGCGTTTAGGATATAAGTATATTATTAGTGAAAAAATTGAAGAATTAGTCGAAATGGATGGACTGATTTTACCTGGTGTTGGGGCATTTCCTGATGCGATGGAAATTTTGCAAGAAACCGGTTTGGCCGCCTTTTTACAGGATTGGACGTATGCCAAAAAGCCGTTACTTGGTATTTGCCTCGGGATGCAGCTCTTATTTCAAGAAAGTACAGAACATGGACAGACAAAGGGCATTGGTTTATTGCCGGGTCGGGTTGAACGTTTTTCAGGCGTAACACCTGAAGGCAAAACTTATAAAGTGCCACATATGGGCTGGAATTTGCTTCATTTCACTGAGCGAGAGCACCCACTGCTTGAAAATGTCGAGGAGGGTCATGTTTATTTTGTTCACTCTTATGTCGTAAAAACCGAAGATCCATCTGTACTAGTAGCAACGGCTGAATATGATGGTCCTGTTCCAGCAGTAGTGGCCCGTGGTTCTGTGATGGCAACGCAATTTCACCCAGAAAAAAGCAGTGAGGTTGGGATGCAAATCTTAAAGAATTTCGGAAAAATCGTTGAGGAGGAAGCAGAGCGTGAGTGATTTTATCATATATCCAGCAATCGATATGCGTGATGGAAAATGTGTCCGCCTCGTACAAGGGGATTACAATCAAGAAACGATTTATGGAGATTCTCCTTTTGAAATGGCGAAATCATTTGCAGAAGCTGGAGCAAAATGGATACATATGGTCGATTTAGACGGTGCGAAGGCGAAAAAGCGAGTCAATCATGAATTTGTCATTCGTGTCGCCCAAGAGCTTGATGTTTCTGTCCAAATAGGTGGAGGAATCCGAACGGCTGAAGATGTTGCTTTTTATCTTGAGGCGGGAGTCGATCGAGTTATTCTAGGTAGTGTGGCTGTCCAAAACCCTGCGTTTACAAAAGAAATGTTGGCCAAGTATGGCGGCGATAAAATTGTGATCGGAATAGATGCCCGTGATGGTTATGTCGCGACAGAAGGCTGGCTTGAAACTTCAAGTGTGAAGGCGGAAGAACTCGGAAAAGAATTAGCCCGATTTGGAGCGGAAGTATTTATTTTTACGGATATTTCACGTGATGGGATGTTGAGCGGACCAAATACGGAAGCGATTGTCACTCTAGCCAAAGCGACCGGAAAAGAAGTCATTGCATCCGGTGGGGTAAGTAATTTAAAAGATTTACAGGAACTGCGAGCGAGTAGTGCTGATGGAGTCGCCGGAGCAATTGTCGGTAAAGCTTTATATACGAATCAATTTACTTTAGCCGAGGCTCTTACAGGGAAGGAGGAATAGGTGATGTTAACGAAAAGAATCATTCCTTGTTTAGATGTCAAAGAGGGGCGTGTTGTTAAAGGAGTACAATTTGTTGATCTTCGTGATGCTGGTGATCCGGTTGAGTTAGCCGCTTTTTATGATGAGCAGGGAGCCGATGAATTGGTGTTTCTCGATATTTCTGCTTCGCATGAAGGACGCGAAACAATGATTGATGTTGTTGAGGAAGTTGCTGCTAAATTAGCGATTCCCTTTACAGTTGGTGGCGGTATTAACACATTAGAGGATATGAAACGGGTTCTTCGTGCGGGGGCCGATAAAGTTTCTCTTAATACAGCCGCCGTGAAAAGGCCGGAATTAATCAAAGAAGGAGCCGACTTTTTCGGTTCTCAATGTATTGTCGTCGCGATTGATGCTAAATACGATGAGGCTCTCGGTTCTTGGAGAATTTATACCCATGGAGGCCGCCAAGCGACGGATTGGGAAGTCATCTCTTGGGCAAAAGAAGCCGTCCGTTTAGGTGCAGGGGAATTTTTATTAACAAGTATGGACCAAGATGGCGAGAAAAAAGGCTTTGATCTTGCGTTGACAAAAGCAGTAAGTGAGGCAGTTTCAGTGCCAGTTATCGCCTCCGGTGGAGCTGGAGCGGCGGCTGATTTTGATGAGGTGTTTGTGAAGGCAAATGCAGACGCGGCGTTGGCAGCTTCGATTTTTCATTATAAAGAAACATCTGTTGCCGAAGTAAAAGAGTATTTAAAAGAGAAAGGTGTGCCTGTTCGATGAATATAGAGAAAGTTCGTTTTGATGAAAAAGGTCTCGTATCTGCGATCGTCCAGGATGCTGTTTCCAAAGAAGTATTAACATTAGCTTATATGAATAAAGAATCACTTAAGAAATCATTGGAAACAAAAGAAACATGGTTTTACAGTCGTTCTCGCCAGGAGCTTTGGCATAAAGGTGGAACATCAGGTAATACACAATCTATTATTGATATCCGCTTTGATTGTGATGCAGACGCTCTACTTGTTTTAGTCGAACCAGCAGGGCCAGCTTGCCATACAGGTAGTTACACTTGTTTTACAAATTCATTAGTTGAAGAGCCGAGCCGTAATGATGAGCAGGAGTCGATTGAGCGACAAAAATTGATTAACGGACGTGCTGATCGATATGCAATTTTGAATGAACTAGAATCCGTTATCGCCACTCGGGAAGCGGAAATGCCTGAAGGAGCTTATACGACCTATCTTTTTGAAAAAGGTGTCGACAAAATTTTAAAAAAGGTCGGTGAAGAGGCAGGAGAAGTCATCATCGCCGCTAAAAACCGTGATCCAGAAGAATTAAAATGGGAAGTAGCAGACTTGTTATACCACTTGCTCGTCCTATTGCGCGAACAAAAGTTACCAATTGACGAAGTGCTGGCCGTATTAGAAGAACGACATAGCGGGAGTTAGCGTGCAGAGCAAGAGCGAAAAATCACTATTTAGGTAGTGATTTTTTTGTTTGGAGTTTTTGGCTGGCGATGATGTGTAAAAAAGGGAGGAGGAACGTTGCCACAAGTGTTTTGATCAGCGATGATGCATAAAAAAGAGGGGAAGTGCCGTCAAAAGTGCTTTAGCTGAGCAACGTCACCAACCATCACTTTTACCACCGAAATAGTCGCATTCTAATTGTATAAATATCCATTTTTATAATTCCTGAAAAAATGTGTCGAAAGCTCCGGTGATATAGTATAATTGGAGCAATGAATCAACACTGGAGGTCAAGCGCTTCATGGAATTAACTCCTCAGCATGAAGGAAGAAAGGTCATACCTTTTATACAAAATGGTGATTATTTCTTTCAAAGAGGCCTAATTGCCTATCGAAAAAAACATTTACAACGGGCTGTTAAACTTTTTCAGCGGGCAGTAAAGCTGACGAATCAGGAGCCTGTTTTTCACGTTCAGTTAGCAGCTGTCTTATCAGAAATGGGTCATTATGAAGAGTCGAATGAAATCTTGCGAAACGTTTTAGTGGAGCATGATGAAGGCGGACAAAGTGACTGTTATTTTTTTATGGCCAATAACTACGCTTATTTAGGTCTGTTTGATAAGGCACAAGGAGCGGCGGAACGATATATACAATTTAATCCTGATGGACAGTTCTTTCAGGATGCAAAAGATTTATTGGATTTATTAGAAGTCGAGTATGAGGATATTTCTTTATGGAATGAGAATGATATGGATTATGAGGCAAGTGATGACTTTCTTATCGAGCATGAAAAAGCTCGTAACTATTTAAAAAATGGTGATTTTCAGGCGGCTATTCCGATTTTAGAAGAAATTACAAAGAAACATCCATCGCATTGGGCGGCTTTTAATCATTTAGCAGAGGCATTTTTCCGAACAGGTGATGAAAGAGCCTTCCATATTTCTTCACATGTTTTAAAAGAGGATGAAAGCAATTTATTTGTGCGTGCGAATTTGGCTTTATTTTTTCTTCAAAAAGATGAAAAAGAGCAGGCGGAACCTTTTTTACAGCCGATCCGCATTGTGTATCCGATTGATTATGAAAATTATTTGTTTGTTGCGGAAGTGTTATGTGCAGCAGGTGAATATGAGAATGTGAAAGAAAGATTTGAGAGGATGGCGGATAGTTTTTATGAGGATAGTCCGCAATGGTTATTTTGTTATGCGGTCGCATTAGCCAACACAGATGAGCTCACAAAAGCGATTCGATATTTAAAGAAATCGGTTTCGTTAGGGCATGATAAAGCTACGATGATGTTAGCAAATTTAAAAAAAGACGAACTCTCAGCTGATGATTGGGTTTATCACCCTTGGGAATCCTATTAATGGTTCGGCAATGGTTAACATGAGCAGGATAATAGACTTTTGAAGGCCATTTCGATACGATGAATTTAGATATAAAGAGGTTAAGGAAATAGGGAGTGATCGAATGAGTGAAGAAAAAATTTATGATGTGATTATTGCTGGTGCTGGTCCAGCCGGAATGACGGCTGCTGTCTATACGTCGCGTGCTAACTTAAGTACCGTTATGATTGAACGTGGGGTTCCAGGCGGTCAAATGGCCAATACCGAAGAGGTTGAAAACTACCCTGGTTTTGACCATATTCTTGGACCGGAGCTTTCAACTAAAATGTTCGAGCATGCGAAAAAGTTCGGTGCGGAATATGCCTATGGAGATATTCAAGAGATCGTTGATGAAGGCGATGTTAAGTTAGTGAAAGCTGGAAGCAAAGAATATAGAGCTCGTGCTGTCATCGTGACGACTGGAGCAGAATATAAAAAATTAGGAATTCCAGGTGAAAAAGAGTATAGTGGTCGCGGTGTTTCTTACTGTGCTGTCTGTGATGGCGCCTTTTTTAAACAACGTGAATTAGTCGTTATTGGTGGTGGAGATTCAGCGGTAGAAGAAGCTGTTTACTTAACTAAGTTCGCTTCAAAAGTAACCATTATCCACCGTCGCGACCAATTGCGCGCTCAAAAGATTTTACAAGATCGTGCGTTTAACAATGAAAAAATTGAATTCATTTGGGACCATGTTGTGAATGAAGTGAACGGCGAAAATGGTAAAGTATCAAGTGTGACGATTGAAAATACAAAAACGGGTGAAGTAAAAGACTTCAAAACTGATGGCGTATTTGTTTATATCGGCATGTTACCTTTAAACCAAAGCGTGAAAAACCTTGGTGTGTTAAATGAAGAAGGTTATATTGTAACCAATGAAGATATGGAAACTGAGGTACCGGGGATTTTTGCTGCTGGTGATGTTCGTGAAAAAAGTCTTCGTCAAATTGTGACAGCAACTGGGGATGGAAGTATAGCTGCTCAACAAGTTCAGCATTATTTAGAAACATTAGAGGAGAAAGTGAAATAATATAATAAAATTCCAAGATGTTTTTATAAAAAAAGACCTAGAGAAAAAATAAAATCTTTTCAAACCGTAATTCGGTCTTAATGCTTCTGTAACAGTCATGAAATAATAAATGGTTAATATATAAATAAGTAATTGACCCCCTTTTTTATATAATTTTTTGCACGGGAAACGGTCCCGTGCCTTTTTTTGTTTGAAAAGACATATATAGCAATGAACAGGGGACTATGAAGCTGATTTGAAGTTTAAAATTTAAATACAAAAGGTGGATAAATAATCGTCTTTTACTCGTCAATCGACGGGTTTTTTGTCTTTGACACAAGTCAAAGGACGGTAATTTTATAAATAACTGCTTAATAAAAGTGGTTGCTCTTTTTTCATAACTAAATGTTTTCAACGTTTATACATTTTTTGGTGAATGAGAATCGGTCCCTAACAATTGTGACGAACTGAAAATGAATGTATAATAAAAGAGTATGGAAACGTGAGGTGAAGCAATTGCAAAGGGTGACGAATTGTGTCTTAGTCAAGGAAGAGGAAGTATTATTGCTACAAAAGCCTAGACGAGGTTGGTGGGTAGCTCCAGGGGGTAAGATGGAAGCTGGAGAAACGATCAAAGAGTCAGCTGTGCGTGAATATCGTGAAGAAACCGGCTTGCAAGTAGAAGCAGCGGAATTAAAGGCCGTTTGTTCTATGGTGATAGTTGAGAACGATCAAATCACTTCAGAATGGATGATGTTTACTTTCGTTGCGTCTAATTATCAAGGACAACAGTTAGAGCAATCTCCAGAAGGGAAATTGCAATGGACAGAGAAGAGTACTATTAAGGATTTACCGATGGCAGCAGGTGACCAATATGTGATTGATCACGCTTTAAACGGAGAAGGTGTGCTTTATGCAACCTTTCATTATACGCCTGATTTTAAATTGCTATCTTATCGACTTGATCCAAACAATGAATCAAAGTAAGTCGTTTAACCGCTTGTTTTTAGAATGTGGGCTCATCAAGTTTTCATAACGATTTTGTTAGACTGAGCCATTTTTATAGACTTTTATATAAAAAGAAGAATAGGTTAAAAAGAGGACAGCTTTGCCTATTTTCCGAAATTTTTAGAAAAAAAATCTAAGATAAAGAGAAGGTGGGCTAAAATGACGGTTGAAAAAAAAGATATCGAAATTGTCATTATCACAGGGATGTCAGGTGCGGGGAAAACTGTCGCTGTTCAAAGTTTTGAGGACTTAGGGTATTTCTGTGTCGATAATCTTCCACCTGCTTTGTTACCAAAGTTTGTTGATTTAATTGAAGGGGCAAACGGTAAGATGGAGAAAGTAGCTTTGGTGATCGATTTACGGAGCCAAGCTTTTTTTGAACAATTATTTGAAACAATTGATACGATTAGTCAATCAGCAAGTGTCAATTTACACGTGAAAACTCTCTTTTTAGATGCTAAGGATGCTAAGCTTGTCCAACGTTATAAGGAAACAAGACGTTCGCATCCACTTTCTAAGGGCGGACTACCACTTACTGGTATTACCGAGGAACGAGAGCTATTAGAGGAAATGAAAGGTCGAGCCCAGCAAATTATTGATACGACGGATTTAAAACCAGTTGAGCTTCGTGAAAAAATCATTGAAAGCTTTTCTTCCGAGCATTCTTCTTCATTTGTTGTAAATGTAGTATCATTTGGATTTAAGTATGGGATTCCGATCGACTCTGATTTAACATTCGATGTCAGGTTTTTACCAAATCCTCATTATATAGACCATATGAGGCCTAAAACCGGTTTAGAGGAAGAGGTTTCATCCTACGTATTGAAGTGGAGTGAAACCCAGCAATTAATTGAGAAATTAAAGGACTTGCTTGATTTTATGTTGCCTCAATATAAAAGAGAAGGCAAAAGTCAGGTCGTCATTGGAATTGGCTGTACAGGAGGAAAACACCGTTCGGTTACATTAGCCGAGTATTTTGGCAAACATTTTAGCAAGGAATATGACACAAGAATTAGCCATCGAGATATCGAGAAGGGGAAGGGACGTCTTAAGTGAATAAGAGAATAGT
Organism: Alkalihalobacillus alcalophilus ATCC 27647 = CGMCC 1.3604; assembly: GCF_000292245.2. Taxonomy (GTDB): domain Bacteria; phylum Bacillota; class Bacilli; order Bacillales; family Bacillaceae_D; genus Alkalihalobacillus; species Alkalihalobacillus alcalophilus. Next base: position 11,759 of record NZ_ALPT02000026.1, read on the forward strand.
GGTCATTGGTGGTGGAACTGGTTTATCTGTTTTGCTTCGTGGTTTAAAGACCTTCCCAGTCGATATTACGGCAATCGTGACAGTTGCTGATGATGGTGGAAGTTCAGGTCGATTAAGGAAAGAGTTAGATGTCCCTCCTCCTGGTGATATTCGAAATGTTCTTGTTGCATTAGCAGAAGTAGAACCGCTTGTGGAGCAGCTATTTCAACATCGATTTGAAAATGGTAATGGACTTTCTGGTCATTCCTTGGGAAATCTGTTATTGGCGGGAATGACATCTATTACAGGTGATTTTGCTAATGGAATCTCAGAAATTAGCAAAGTACTAAATGTAAGAGGAAAAGTATTACCAGCTGCTAATCGCAGTGTTGTGCTCCATGCTGAAATGGTGGATGGTTCGATTGTAACTGGAGAATCAACCATTCCTAAGTCAGGAAAAAGAATTAAGCGAGTGTTTCTCACACCTGAAAAAATATATGCATTATCTGAGTGTTTACGAGAATTAAAACGTGCGGATTTAATTGTTTTAGGACCAGGTAGCCTTTATACGAGTGTTTTGCCTAATTTACTCGTACCAGGTATTGTTGAAACGATTGTGAAGTCGCGTGCCCCAAAAGTCTACATTTCAAATGTTATGACCCAAAAAGGGGAGACCGATCATTACACAGCGGCTGACCATCTTGAGGGGATTTTAAGCCATTGTGGTGAAAATGTTGTTGATCACATCCTTGTCCATGGTACGCCTGTTTCTGAAAGCGTTAAAAAGAAGTATGCTTTAGAAGACGCAGCACCTGTTGAAGTAGATGAGCATAAATTAAAACAAAGCGGTGTGAATGTGATTCGCGATCATTTTGTGATTGAGAATGAGGATGTGTTACGTCATGATGCTGTCAAAGTGTCAAAGGCGTTGCTAAATATAATGAGAGAAAATAACTAAATCCGTGTGGGGTGCTTCCATTTTATGTTGTAAGCAGAGCGTTGCTTGCAAGTTAAGGAATATTGATTGTCTACACGGCTGAAAGGAGTGATTATAATGTCCTTCGCAGCCACAACAAAAAAAGAATTAACTCAATTAGAAAGTGATGATTGCTGTGCACAAGCAGAACTTGCTGCCTTAATTCGTATGAATGGTACAATTTCCTTTGGTAGTCAGCAATTTAGTTTAGATATTACAACGGAAAATGCAGCAATTGCTAGAAGAATTTATACACTAATTAAAAGGCAAAACCCTGATATCTATTTAGAGCTACTCGTTCGAAAAAAAATGAGATTAAAGAAAAATAATGTTTATCTCGTTCGGATATCCAAACAGGCACGTGACTTATTAGAAGTACTTGATATTATTGGTGAGGGAATGACCTTTAATCGAGCGGTTTCTACAAAGCTTATGAAAAAAGAGTGTTGCAAAAGAGCGTATTTACGTGGAGCCTTTTTAGCGGGTGGTTCGATTAATCACCCAGAAACATCTTCTTACCATTTAGAAATCTTTTCGTTTCATCAAGAACATAATGATTCATTATGTGAATTAATGAACGAATATCATCTAAATGCCAAAACATTGGAACGCAAGAAGGGGTTCATTACGTATATGAAAGAAAGTGAAAAGATAACCGAGTTTCTGAATATAATTGGTGCCCATCAAGCACTGCTTTATTTTGAAGATGTCCGCATTATGAAGGATATGAGAAACTCAGTTAATCGTTTAGTTAACTGCGAAACCGCTAATCTGAATAAAACAGTAGGTGCAGCCCTTCGTCAAGTGGAAAATATTCGTTTAGTTGACCGAGAATATGGTTTAGAAAATTTGCCACCTAAATTAAGGGAAATGGCGGTCTTACGAATGAATCACCAAGATGTTACCTTGAAAGAACTAGGTGAAATGGTTGATGGCGGCACAGTTAGCAAGTCAGGAGTCAATCATCGATTAAGAAAAATTGACGATATTGCCGATAAGATTCGTAATGGGCATAAGATAGAATTTAAAAAAATATAAATTGTTTCTTGGAAGTTGTATAACTGGGCAGCGAGGAAAAAAAAGCTGCCCATTAACACTTAATTTTAGTTTAATAAAGGAGGAGATGTTGAATGGTACAAAAAGATGTAATCGTTCAATTAAAATCAGGATTACAAGCCCGTCCGGCGGCTCGCTTTGTACAGGAGGCCAACCGTTTTGCAGCCGATGTTTTTATCGAAAAAGAACATAAAAAGGTTAATGCTAAAAGTATTATGGGGTTGATGAGTTTAGCTCTTGGACACAAAGCAGAAATGACTTTAATTTGTGAAGGACATGACGAACAAGAAGCGTTAGAAGCTTTGGTCGATTTTGTTGAAAGCGAATAGCATTTCATACTATCATTATTATCATTTTTATTTTTTTAGAGATTTGGACAAGTTGTATGAACTTTATGTTTTAAAAAGCGCAGCTACTAATTTGATTTAGTAGACTGTGTTTTTTATTATGACTGTGGATAAGTATAAAGACGCACAGCCGTTTTTGAACAAAAACTGGGGGTAATGTGCATAAACATTTGGATAATTATAAGAATTATCAGAATATTATAGTGGTTGTGTATAAGTTTCAACCAAATAGGAGCAGAATTTTATAAAAAGGAGATTTTATTGTGGATGAAGGAGCGAATGTGGATAAGTTACGGATCTATGATGAAAGTCGTGGGTGAAGTGTATATTTGGAGAGTGGGAAGGAGGGCGAAGAAAGCGAATGAAGTCAAAAGCAGGTGAATAAGAGCATTTAAGGGAATCAAAGGGCTTCAATGAAGTCAAAAGCAGGTGAATCAGAGAGTCAAAGGGAATCAAAGCCGGCCAATGATACCAAAAGCAGCTGAATAAGAGCGACAAAGGGATGCTGTGTATGGAAGAAGTTGAATTGTGAATAAGGAGGAGGTAAGCTGTTCTTCCTTATTTGCCTATGCTTGCTAGCCTGATAGGTGTGGCAGATAAAGCCAATGTAAGCAAATGAGTTTTGGATAAAATGAAAAAACGATTACTCACTATTAAAGCGAGTAATCGTTTTATTAACTAGGACTTTATTTGGCGATTAGCTTGACTTAATGATATCATCGATGAGGCCGTATTCTTTTGCTTTTTCAGCTGTCATGAAGTTGTCACGATCTGTATCGCGTTCGATTACTTCAAGAGGTTGGCCAGTTCGTTCAGCTAGGATTTCGTTTAATGTTTGACGCATTTCTAAAATACGACGAGTATGAATTTCAATGTCTGTTGCTTGACCGCGTGTTCCACCTAATGGTTGGTGAATCATCACTTCACTGTTAGGAAGAGCATAACGTTTGCCTTTTTCGCCTGCTGAAAGAAGGAAAGCACCCATTGAGGCCGCCATACCAATACAAATCGTGGAAACTTTTGGTTTGATAAAATTCATTGTATCGTAAATGGCCATACCAGCTGTGATAGAACCACCAGGGCTATTAATATAAAGTGAGATATCCTTGTCTGGATCCTCAGCGTTTAAGAATAGCAACTGAGCTACGATGGAGTTTGCGACATTATCATCAATTGCTGAGCCTAACATAATAATACGATCTTTTAAAAGACGTGAATAAATGTCATAGGCACGTTCACCACGATTTGTTTGTTCGATAACTGTAGGAATTAAATTCATAAGAAAAGCCTCCTTTAAATTTGAATAACTGTTTCATTTGGTAGAGGTGATTTATGTACATCATACCTAATAGGTCAAAGAAGGTCAAATGTTTTACCTCTCCTTATCATAACTATTCATGATTACTCTTTCAAATCCCTTCTTACAGCATAGCCGAATTTAGAAAAAATGAAACCAAAAAGTGACTATAAATTCATTTTTGTTGGCAAGTGAGGTGAAATTTAAGGGAAACAGAGAATCCGAATGAGACCAAAAGCAATTGAATAAAAGCCGTAAAGGGAATCAAAGAGCCGCAATGATTCCAAAAGCAATCGAATAAAAGCCGCAAAGGGAATCAAAGAGCCGCAATGATTCCAAAAGCAATCGAATATGAACCACAAAGGGAATCATAGGGTGTCAATGAAGCCCGAAGCTATCAAATTAAGAGCAATCGCTCCTCCTCGCCCCTGACCTTTAGCTTCGTTTTTGATAATAGGTTTGGCGGTAATCACTTGGGGTGAGGCCGACGATACGTTTAAAAACTTTTGCGAAGTATTTATCATGCTGATAACCTACTGCTTCGGCAACTTCGTATACTTTAAGATTTGGATTGGCTAAAAGCTCCTTCGCTTTTTTAATACGAAAATTCATTAAATAGTCGGTAATGGTTTGGTTAAATTCTTGTTTGAACTTTCGTGAGATGTATTCTCTACTTAAGTAAAAATGCTCGGAGATTTCTTGTAAACTAATTTCATAATGGTAGTGACTTTCAATATAGGAAGCCACCTTGCTCATATTCGTTTGTTCTTGCTCACCAAGCGTTGCGACTAAATCAAATAGTTGAAAAAAATCTTCTCTTTTTTCTTGCTTAAAGTGGTGAAAGGAAAAACGTCCATCCTGGGTCCAATAAAGTTGACGTTGGCTGGGTAGTTCTTCTTTTTGAAGCCAATGCGAGCGTAAAATATCAAAATGATTTTCCCAGTTTTTTAGAAATCGAAAGGTAATAGTGTGATTTTTTTCAATCGATTCAAAAATGGAATGAAGCAAAAGATCGAGTTGTTGTTTATGCCCACATTCGATTGTCCATTTCAATTCATCTTTATAATCTAATAAAAGCCATTTCCTGTTATGATGGGCTGTTAGTGATTCCGTTTCTTGATTAATCAAATTGTATGAAGCTAATTTTGTTGATGCTTTAAGATAGCTTTCTTTTGGGTGAGCATGAGCTGGACCGATCACAAAATGTGGCTTTATTTGATAACGACTCCATAACGCTCTTTTCACTTGAGTCAGTGCGGACTCTAGCCGCCGAGAAGAATGACTAATAAAAACCAGTTCTTCATCATTTTCTAAGTGGGAAAAAACGAAGCCAGCTTGTTCTTGCTCCATAATCGGTTTTGCGATTGATAAAAGTTCAGTAACCGCAAGCTCTCCATTCCCTTCAAAAATAAAAGATTTTAACATTGTCATCGAAAAAATTGCGACTGTTAATGGCTGAGAGTCGAGGTGGAGCTGAAATTCTCGTTGAAAAAAATCGCGTTCACTTTGAGTCCAATCTGCTATCGTGACAAGCTTTGTTAACCACTTGTCACAGTAAATAGGATGGATCTCGCTAACAACTTTTTCTTTTTCTTGCTCTAATTCTTTTGCTTTTTTCTGCTGTAAAACTTCATCGACTGCTCGAGCCAAGACCTCGTTTAATTCACTCGGATCGATCGGTTTTAATAAATAGTCAAAGCTCCCAAATTTAATCGCATTTTTCATATATTCAAAGTCATCATAACCACTTATGACGATCGTTTTCGCATTTAAATGAGATTGATTAAGCCACTTGAGAAGTTCAACACCATTTGTTTTTGGCATTCTCATATCCGTAAAAATAATATCTGGCTTTTCCGCAGTAATGATTTGACGAGCTTCGTCTCCATTTTCCGCTTGTAAGATCGTATCAATCTTAAAGCGTGACCAATTGGCTAGGAGTAACAAACCTTCTCGAACATGTCTCTCATCGTCTACTATGATCGCCTTCAAGAACCTCACCCTCCATCTTGATTGGTAATATGATTCGAACTTTAAATCCGCCAGTTTGTATGTTTTCTAAAGACATCTCTGTATGCTCGCCATAATAGAGCTTTAAACGGCGATACACATTTTGTAAGCCAATGCCTGTTCCACTATTGCTAACCATATTTTGATTAGTGGCCAGCTGTGTGTTAATCATTTCTAATCTTTCTTCGGAAACTCCAAGACCATTATCTTGAATTTCTATCACGATTTTATCTTTGTGCTTATCACAAGTAACAGAAACGGTTCCAACAATCTCGTGGCTATCAAAGCCGTGGTTAAAGTAGTTTTCCACGAGTGGTTGTAAAATCATTTTCGGGACATATACCTCTTTGACGTCATTTTTAATCATAATCGAGTAGTCTAATTTATCTTCAAAGCGTTGTTTTTGTAAAAGAAGATAAGAAGAGAGATAATCGAGCTCTTGTGATAAGGTCACCATTGATTCAGATGTATTGATGCTATAGCGCATGATTTTCGATAAATCGGTAATGAGTGTATAAACTTTAGGGGCATCACTTTTTAACGCCAATGTCCCAATTGATTGTAGGGCATTATAAAGGAAGTGCGGATTAATTTGTGACTGTAAAACTTTCAATTGATTCGTTTTATTTTCGATTTCTAATTTATATTCGCGATTAATAAGCTGATCGATCTTTTTCACCATTGATTTAAAACTCTCCCCAAGTTCACCGATTTCATCATTGCCAAGTGAGTGGAATTGTACTTTCATATTGCCTTTTTTGACTTCATTTATATTTTTGACAAGGACGGTCAAGGGGTTCGTGATTTTAAAGGAAACAAATAAAGTAGCGACGATGACTAGAAATAGGCCTAACATTCCGAAAATGATATTAATAAAAGCCACATTATAAGCACTTTCGAATAAGGTGCTAGCAGGAATGATTTTTATAAGCTTCCAGCCACCACGAGATTCAGCGATTGTATCATAAATTAAAACAAACGGCTCATTCGATTCAGACCACTCTAAAACACCACTATTTTGTTCTTGCGCTAGCACTTGTGCAATCCACTCTTGTTCCTTTCTTTCGTTTAATACGGAGGAGGACTGATAAACAAACTCGCCCTCGGTTGTAACAATAAAAAGCTCCTCATTTCCTTTTATATATAGATGTTCACTTAATTCAACGAGCTTCCGTCCATTGATTTGTAAGGAAATATAAGCGAGAATGTCTTTAGCTGGAACGTTTTGTAAAGAGCGGTGTAAGCTAAAAGAATGATGGGGATTTTTCCCTTCATTCGGTTTGATATATAAATTAAAAGGGCTTTCACTTGCTTGCTCATAAAAGGAAAAATTCAAATCCTTTCGTTGTTCGGAATAAATGACCGAAGATTGTTTAGAAGTTGTAATAAATTGACTGTTCTTTTCAATAAATAAATCGACGGATTCGATGCTTTGATCCGCGTACAATATCGTTTGTAATAACTGATTTACGGAACGAACAGATATAGGTTGTTCTCTTAAGTTGGCTGATTTTAAATAGCTAATAAATTCAAGATTGTTATAAACAGATAAGGTTAGGTTATTAAGCTCCTTTACATAACTATCGATGTTGACTTTCCCTTGATAAAGGAGGTTTACATTTTCTTCAACTGCTTGGTCCTTTAATGATTCCTTTGTATATAAAAAAGTGACCACAATCGAGGCACCGAACGGAATAATCGTAAATAATAATAAAAGAGTAATTAATTTTTGGCGAATGCTAGATTTCAGTTTGAACACCTCTTCCAACATTTAAATCTATCTTTAAGTATAAAGTAGAAAGCATACCTAAGATAGATATGCTTTCTAAATATATTTTGTTAGAAGATATTTGAAGCTATTACTTTAAATTTTGCCAAGTGGAATCCATTCTTTCGAGTACCGTATCGTAGTCAATTTGACCGGCTACATATTCTTGGATAATGGCAGCGAAGTCTTGATTCGCACCGTCTGGCCATCTAAACCAGTTCCACGGTAATGTTTGATCGTCTGATGAATATTCTAAAATGACTTCACCTAATGCTCCGAGTCCGGTTGGTTCAATATGGTCAAAGGCTGGAATAAAAGCAAATTCTTCTGTCATATAACGTTGACCTGTTTCAGAAGATACCATCCAGTCTAATAGTAATTTGGCTTCTTCAATATGTGGAGAATTTTTATTAACCGCCCAGTTGTTTGGAACGCCAATTGGTAATCTTGCATCACCGTTATCATCTAATGAGATAGGGAGGATCCCCATGTTCATCTCTGGATTCAGTTCATAAATCATATTTTCAATCCAGTTTCCTTGTTGAATTATTGCCGTTTCACCTGTTGCAAAATAAGTTACTTGAGAATTATAATCGGTCGTTAAAGGATTTGAGTTTCCATATTCAATCTCTAAATCAACTAAACGTTGAAAATCAATAAACTTCTGGTTGTTTGCCATTGTTTCAGTGCCTTCTGATAATGCATCAATAAAAGCAGCTGGGTCGTCTTGTTCAGCAAATGGAATGTTTAATAAATGTTGGCCAATGACCCACCACTCCGCATATCCAGCAGAAAAAGCGGTAATGTCATTTTCCTCTAATTTTTGAACAGCAGCTAGTAATTCAGAATAAGTCGTTGGTTCTTCGGTAATACCTGCTTCTGCAAATAAATCTTTGTTGTAAATAAATCCATATCCTTCAAGGTTAACAGGCATTCCGTAAAGTTTACCGTCTGTATCAGTCATTGGTACTGCACCAATAGGAAGGAGGTGTTCAACCCAAGGTTCGTCTGATAAATCGGCTAAATGCTCTTTCCATAATCCAAGCTCTGTAAAGCCTCCGTTATTGAAAATATCTGGTTGTTCGCCTGAAGCAAATTTTGCTTTTAATGCAGCACTATAATCAGCACCACCACCAACTGTTTCTAATTGGACGCGAATGTTCGGATGTTCCTCATGAAATTCCTGTAGCATCTCAAGTAATTGGTCGGCAATTTCGACTTTAAATTGGAACATGTTTAAGGTTACAACCTCATCACTACTACCTGATCCACCTTGATCTCCATCTGTTGTAGAAGATCCATCTGTCTCATCTGAACCACAAGCACTTAATAATCCTAACGCTAAAATTGATGTAAAAAACCACTTTGTTAACTTCTTCATATTCAGTAACCTCCCCTTTAATTGTACTATTTAATTTGTAGTAAAAACTACAAAATGGATAACGTTATTTAATTGAACCAGCGGCAATTCCTTTAATAATATGCTTCTGCAAAAATAAGAAGAAAATAATAACAGGAGTAATCCCTAGAACTAATGCAGCTAATCCCATATCCCACTGTTTTGTATACTGAGCAAAGAATGAGCTCGTCGCGAGTGGAATCGTTCTTAAGTTTGGATCCTGTAAAACAAGAAGTGGTAATAAGTAATCATTCCAGATCCACAACGTATTTAAAATAACGACTGTAACCGTAATCGGTTTTAACAAAGGAAAGACAATATTCCAAAAAACCCGAAACTGTGAACAACCATCTATACGTGCTGATTCCTCAATTTCAATCGGTACAGTCTTAATAAAACCGTGGTAAAGAAATAAGGAAAGCGGGACACCAAAGCCGAAATACATAATGACAATGCCAGGAATGCTATTCATAATACCAATCATGCCACCCCATTTAACGAGTGGAATCATTACCGCTTGAAAGGGAATGACCATGGCCGAGACAAACATAATAAAAAGAATTTTGCTGAACTTCCCTGGAGTCCTAACCATTTTCCAAGCCGCCATTGAACTAATTACGACAAGACCAATATTACTTAAAACAGTGATAATAAAAGAGTTAAAGAAGGCCTTTGGGAAATTAATAATCTGCCAAACCTTTACATAGTTTGAAAACAAAACTTCTTTCGGTAAGGCCGCCGAATTAACTAATATTTCCGAGAAACTTTTTAAAGAATTGACAATAACAAAGTAAAAGGGAATGAGGAAAATAAGCGCGATAATGATTGCGATAACCTCTAGTAAAAACGTTCGCTTTGTATAGTGCATCAAGCTTCAACCTCCCTTTTCTTTGTAATCGATACTTGAATTGTTGTAAATATTGCGACAACTAGGAAGAAGAGAATCGATTTTGCCGAGCCAATTCCGTAGTTATTCATCGTAAATGCTTCATTATAAATGTTAATCGCAACCGATTCGGTCGAGTTAAATGGACCACCACCTGTTAAGGAAAGGTTTAAGTCAAATATTTTAAAGGCCATTGAAATCGTTAAAAACAAACAAATCGTAAAAGCCGGCAAGACAAGCGGAATGATGATTTTTCTAAGTAGTTGGAAGGCATTAGCCCCATCAATTTTTGCGGCTTCTATTAGAGAACGATCCAACCCTTGTAATGCGGCAACATAAATGACCATCATATAACCACTAATCTGCCAAGCGAAGACAATAACAATGCCCCAAAAAGCGGTGTTGGCATCTCCTAACCAAGGTTGCTGAAAGAAACCAATGTTGGTCATATCGCCAATCACGGCAAAACCACGAACAAAGATAAACTGCCAAATAAATCCGAGTAAAAGTCCACCAATGACATTCGGTAAAAAATAGACGGTTCTTAATAAATTTTTCGTTTTAAGTGCCGCATTTAAAATAAGTGCTAACGTAAAACCAATCGCATTACTAATTAAAACAGCGGCAATCATAAACTTGGTTGTAAAAAGAAAGGAGTTAAAGAAACGCGTATCATTTGTAAAAATCCTTATATAATTATCAAGTCCAACCCATTCAACTGTTGAACTAATGCCATTCCATGAAGTGAAGGAATAATAAACCCCCATCCCAAACGGAATCATCTGAATCATGATAAAAAATAATAACGCAGGACCAACAAATGCCAAATATCCAATCATCGAACGTGCTCGTCTTTTTTTTGCTGCTTTTGTTATTAATGAATCACTAAGTCGAGCATGTGATTCCTCTTGTTTTGTCACTAACGCCACACGCTAGCACCTCCTCTTTTAAGTGAAAAATTGAGTTAAATATGAGTAAAGTTAAGAATATAAAGTGTGAATGAATAAAATGTTAGCGGTTGCTTTTGATGAAACTGGTTTGCTTTGTAACCGCTTACAGTTATTAATTATAAGGACAAATGTCTAAAAAGAATATCCACTCAGTTGACTAAAGAGGTGCACTGTATTGACCTATGTTAGTTGCGATTGAATCAAAGGCTCCCAATGAAGCAAAATGACCATTAATAAAAGCAGCAAAAGAAATAGAAGAGCCCTTTCTCACCTCAACTCCTCCATATTTGCCCTTCATACATAAAAAAGAGTACAATTAAATCAATAGGAGTTGAGTTAATGATGGTGCAAGTAGAAGTAATGTCAAAAAATCAATGTCCACTATGCGTGGAAGCGATTGCTGAGTTAAGAAACCTTCAGAATGAGATTGAGTTTGAGATTAAAGTGACGGATATTTATCAGGATGATGCCCTTTTGGAAAAGTATCAACTTATGATTCCTGTTGTTTTAGTTGGAGGGAAAGAAGTTGGCTATGGTCATATTTCTGCATTAGATGTTCGGGAAGCGATAAAAAAGTTAAAATAATGAGGTTTTGTTTGTTCCATAATTGGTTATAGTAGAATAGTGATAAATGGAACAATAAAAATAATCGCTCATTTACTGAATATTTAGCTTGTATCTGGATGAGATTATTGATAAAATGATGTTGAAGACAGAGAGGTTATTTTTTATTCTTATCGGGACGTAAAATGTCATCGCGGGACGTATTCCGACCCTGATGCACTTGCCGACAAAATATATGCACTTGAATGTATTTAAGAGTAAAATTATATTTTTTTGTTTTCGTGGGACGTAAAATGTCATCGTGGGACTGTTTATGACCCGGAACGAAATTAACCTATTCAAAATCGCCATTAGGAAGTCAAAAGGAGCTTTGGATATGAGGTCTTTAATCACGTTACAAAAACAATTATTGCCTGATGTGCTTGATGTGATGGTGAAGCGCTATCGAATTTTACAAAACATTCGATTGATGCAACCGATCGGAAGGCGCAGTTTATCGGCCAATATTCAATTATCAGAACGTGTATTAAGAAGCGAAGTGACGTTTCTGAAGGATCAAAGGCTCGTTGATTTTACGACTGCTGGTATGAGCTTAACCGAACAAGGCGAAGGATTATTTCTTGAATTAGAAGAGATGATGAAAGAGCTACTTGGTTTAAGCAGTTTAGAGAAAGAACTTGAACAGCGACTTGGGGTACCTAAGGTGATTGTTGTATCGGGTGATAGTGATGAGAATGATTGGGTGAAGCATGAATTAGGTCAGGCAACATCACTTGAATTAAGTTCTCGTCTCAAACCAAAAGATGTTGTAGCTGTTATGGGTGGGACGACTTTAGCCGCTGTCGCACGTATGATGACAGCCGATGCTAAAAATCGAGAAGTTGTTTTTGTGCCAGCACGTGGTGGTCTCGGTGAAAAAGTGGAAAATCAGGCGAATACAATTAGTGCTGAGTTCGCTAGTCGAGCAGGTGCCCAGTATCGTTTGTTACATGTTCCTGATCAATTGAGTGAAGAAGCATATTCTTCCTTAATTTTAGAGCCATCTGTGCAAGAAATTTTAACGATTATCAAATCCGCTTCTGTTGTTATCCACGGAATTGGAGATGCGGAAACGATGGCCACACGAAGAAATTCGAAAGTGCCTTCCCTCCAAAAATTAATAGACAATCATGCAGTAGGTGAAGCTTTTGGTTATTATTTTGATGAAAATGGGAAGAGTATTTATAAGCAACGAACAATTGGTTTGCAGTTAGATGAACTGGACCAAGATAAGTATGTAATATCAGTCGCAGGTGGTCATTCAAAAGCCAAAGCGATTGCTGCATATGTGAAAAATCGCCCAAGTGATGTATTGGTAACAGACGAAGGGGCAGCGAGAAGTTTACTTGATTTATAAGATAGTTAGATAAGAGGGAATTTCCTTTAGGTTGATGTTTTATGCATCGATCGTGAATGAATACTCGAACATTCCCTTTTTGATATAAATTTTTTTAAAATAAAATTGGATGGAAATTATAGGAGGAGATTTATCATGGCAACAAAAATCGGTATTAATGGTTTTGGAAGAATTGGACGTAATGTATTCCGTGCAGCTTTAAACAACCCAAATGTAGAGGTAGTGGCAATCAACGACTTAACAGATGCCCAAATGCTTGCACACTTATTAAAATATGATACAGTTCACGGTAGATTAGACGCAGAAGTTGAAGTTAAAGAAGATAACTTAGTTGTAAATGGTCAAGTGATTAACGTTTCTGCTGAGCGTGACCCAGCAAAATTAGCATGGGCTGATCGTGGTGTTGAAGTTGTTATTGAATCAACTGGATTCTTCACAAAACGTGCGGATGCAGCGAAACATATCGAAGCAGGTGCTAAAAAAGTTATTATCTCAGCTCCAGCATCTGATGAAGATATTACGGTTGTTATGGGTGTTAACGAAGACAAGTATGACGCTGCTAACCACAACGTTATCTCAAATGCATCTTGTACAACAAACTGCTTAGCTCCATTTGCGAAAGTATTAAACGATAAGTTTGGTGTACGTCGTGGAATGATGACGACTGTTCACTCTTATACAAATGATCAACAAATCTTAGACTTACCACATAAAGATTACCGTCGTGCTCGTGCAGCTGCGGAGAATATTATTCCAACATCTACTGGTGCTGCAAAAGCGGTAGCGTTAGTTCTTCCTGAATTAAAAGGAAAATTAAATGGTGGAGCAATGCGTGTTCCAACACCTAACGTTTCATTAGTAGATTTAGTAGCTGAACTAGATAAAGAAGTAACTGCAGAAGAAATCAATGCAGCATTTAAAGAAGCAGCTGAAGGTCCATTAAAAGGAATCCTTGGTTACAGCGAAGATCCATTAGTTTCTGGTGACTACAATGGTGATGCTCATTCTTCTACTATCGATGCTCTTTCAACAATGGTTATGGAAGGAAACATGGTAAAAGTTATTTCTTGGTATGACAATGAATCTGGTTATTCACACCGTGTTGTTGACCTTGTTGATTATATTGCTAGTAAAGGCTTATAATCTAATTTGATAGTGAAAAATGGGGAGTAGAATTTTTCTAGCTCCCCTTTCCATTGATTAAGGATATCCGTCTAAAAAAATAGGTAGGCTAAAGGAGGTCATATGCTCATGAATAAACAATCGATTCGTGATCTTGACTTAAATGGTAAAAAGGTTTTTTGTCGTGTTGATTTTAATGTGCCAATGAAAGATGGTGTCATTACAGACGAAACTCGTATTCGTGCCGCGATTCCAACAATTGATCTATTAGTAGAAAAAGGGGCAAAGGTTATTTTAGCGAGTCACCTTGGTCGTCCAAAAGGTCAAGTTGTTGAGGAATTACGTTTAACTCCTGTGGCAACAAAACTAAGTGAGCTTCTTGGTAAGGATGTCAAAAAAGTGGATGTCGCTTATGGAACAGAGGCAACAGAAGCAGCAAATGGGCTAGATAATGGCGAGATTCTTTTATTAGAAAATGTTCGTTTTTACGTTGGGGAAGAGAAAAATGATCCTGAGTTAGCGAAAGAGTTTGCAAAATTAGCAGATGTGTATGTGAATGATGCCTTTGGTGCTGCTCACCGTGCTCATGCTTCGACTGAAGGAATTGCTCATCATTTACCAGCAGCAGCCGGTCTTTTGATGGAAAAAGAGCTTGACGTGTTAGGGAAAGCTCTATTAACTCCAGAACGACCTTTTACAGCGATTATCGGTGGAGCGAAGGTGAAAGATAAAATTGGGGTTATTGAGAACTTGTTAGAAAAAGTGGACAACCTTATTATCGGTGGTGGACTAGCTTATACATTTATTAAAGCATTAGGACATGACATCGGAAAATCTCTTTTAGAAGAGGATAAAATTGATTTAGCTAAATCCTTTATGGAAAAAGCAAAACAAAATGGTGTTCATCTTTACTTACCAACGGATGCCTTAGTTGCTGATGATTTTGCTGAAGATGCCAATACAAAGGTTGTACCAATTGATTCAATTCCATCAGATTGGGAGTCTTTAGATATTGGACCAGAAACCATTGCTACATATCAAAAAGTTGTAAGCGAATCTAAACTTGTCATTTGGAATGGACCGATGGGTGTATTTGAAATGAACACGTTCGCTAATGGAACAAAAGGTGTGGCGAATGCCTTAGCGGAAAGTGAAGCTTATTCTGTTGTTGGTGGTGGAGATTCAGCCGCAGCTGCAGAAAAGTTTGGTGTCGCTGATAAGATGAGTCATATCTCGACAGGTGGCGGTGCATCACTTGAATTTATGGAAGGAAAAGAACTTCCAGGAGTCGTCGCGTTAAACGACAAATAATGAAAGCTAGTAGTTAGAGTAATATAATTTTAAACGATTGGATGAGGTGAAATCATGCGTAAGCCAATTATTGCAGGAAACTGGAAAATGAATAAAACACTTGGAGAGGCTAAGTCGTTTGTTCAAGAAGTAAAGTCGAATATCCCGGCAAACAATGAAGTCGATGCTGTTATTTGTTCACCAGCGCTTTTCTTAGAAAGTTTAGTAAAAGAAGCTGAAGGAACAGAATTAAAAATTGGAGCTCAAAATGTTCATTTTGAAAACAGTGGAGCTTTCACGGGCGAAGTCAGTCCAGCTGCTTTAGCTGATATGAACGTTGATTATGTCATCATCGGACATTCAGAGCGTCGTGAAATGTTTGCTGAAACAGATGAAACAGTGAACAAAAAAGTACATGCGGCTTTTGCTCATAACTTAGTACCTATTATGTGTTGTGGGGAAACAGACGAAGAACGTGAAGCAGGAAAAACGAATGATATTGTCAAAACTCAAGTAGAAGCGGGCTTAGCTGGATTAACAGTTGAGCAAGTGAAAGAAACAGTTATCGCTTATGAACCAATTTGGGCAATTGGAACAGGAAAATCGTCATCAGCAACAGATGCTAATGAAGTCTGCTCATACATTCGTAAAGTCGTTGCATCAGCGTTTAATACAGAAGCAGCAGATGCGGTTCGTATTCAGTATGGTGGCAGTGTAAAACCAGCTAATATTGCCGAATACATGGCACAGTCTGATATTGATGGTGCTCTTGTCGGTGGTGCGAGCTTAGAAACGGATTCCTTCCTTGCACTTGTGGAGGCAGGAAAATGAGTAAAAAGCCAGTAGCCTTAATCATCCTTGATGGTTTCGCCTTAAGGGATGAAGTAAAAGGAAATGCCATTGCTCAAGCGAAGAAGCCAAATTTTGATCGCTACTGGAATCAGTTCCCACATGCAACATTAGAAGCACAAGGGGAAGCGGTTGGTCTACCAGAAGGACAAATGGGGAACTCTGAAGTAGGTCATCTTAATATTGGAGCCGGACGGATTGTTTACCAAAGTTTGACACGAGTCAATTTATCGATTCGTGAAGGCGAATTTTTTAGTAATGAAACGCTAAATAATGCCATGGCCCATGTGACAGAGAAAAATAGTGCCCTTCATTTATATGGCCTGTTATCTGATGGTGGAATTCATAGTCATATCGAACATTTATATGCGATTTTACAACTGGCTAAAACACGCAATGTCAAAAAAGTGTATATCCATGGATTTTTAGATGGACGAGATGTAGGTCCAACGACGTCTGAGATTTATATCAAACATTTAGAAGCAAAAATGGCGGAGCTTGGAGTCGGAGAAATCGCTACTTTACACGGCCGTTATTATGCAATGGATCGTGACAAGCGCTGGGACCGTGTTGAAAAATCATACCGAGCGATGGTCTATGGTGAAGGTCCAAGTTACCACTCACCAGCTGAGGCGATTCAAGATAGCTATGGGAATTCGGTTCATGATGAATTTCTAATTCCTTCTGTTATGACAAAAGAAGATGGCTCACCGGTAGCGAAAATTGAAAATGATGATGCGATTATTTTCTTTAATTTCCGCCCGGACCGTGCGATTCAAATGTCGCAAGTTTTTACAAATGAAGACTTCCGTGGTTTTGAACGTGGGGACAGTCACCCAACGAATATTCATTATGTATGTTTAACTCAATTTAGTGAAACAGTAAAAGGGTTTGTTGCTTTTAAACCGACTAACCTAGATAATACCTTAGGGGAAGTTCTATCACAGCAAAATTATAAGCAACTTCGAATTGCTGAAACAGAAAAATATCCACATGTTACGTTTTTCTTTAGTGGTGGACGTGAACAGCCATTTCCTGGTGAGGAGCGAATTTTAATTGATTCGCCTAAAGTGGCAACATATGACCTGAAGCCAGAAATGAGTGCTTATGAAGTCACGGATGCACTAGTCGCTGAAATTGAAGCGGACAAACAAGATGTGATTATTCTAAACTTTGCTAATCCAGATATGGTTGGACATTCGGGAATGCTTGAACCGACGATTAAAGCCGTTGAAGCCGTCGATGAATGTTTAGGTAAAGTCGTTGAAGCGATTTTAGCCAAAGGTGGAGCAGCTGTCATTACAGCCGATCACGGAAATGCGGATGAAGTAATTACGCTTGCCGACACACCAATGACAGCTCATACGACAAACCGTGTACCTGTTATTGTAACAAAGGAAAACATGAGTTTAAGAGAAGATGGCATTTTAGCAGACTTGGCACCAACCGTTTTATCTTTACTAGGAGCTAAGCAACCAGAAGAAATGACAGGAAAATCTTTAATTAAAAATAAAAAACAATTTTAAGGAGATGACGTTTGTTATGACAATGATTACAGATGTTTATGCACGCGAAGTATTAGATTCTCGTGGGAACCCAACAGTAGAAGTAGAAGTTTATCTAGAATCAGGAGCAATGGGCCGTGCGTTAGTACCAAGTGGTGCTTCAACAGGTGAGTACGAAGCGGTTGAATTACGCGATGGTGGCGAGCGCTTTTTAGGAAAAGGTGTTTTAAAAGCCGTTGAAAATGTGAATGAAATTATTGCTCCAGAAATTATCGGAGTGGACGCTTTAGACCAACTTGGAATCGATAAATTAATGATTGACCTTGATGGCACAGAAAACAAAAGCAAGCTAGGTGCAAACGCGATTCTTGGTGTTTCTATGGCTGTTGCCCATGCTGCTGCTAACGCATTAGGAATTCCTTTATACGTTTACCTTGGCGGGTTCAGCGCGAAGCAATTACCAGTACCAATGATGAACATCATCAACGGTGGAGAGCATGCTGATAACAACGTTGATATTCAAGAATTTATGGTTATGCCTGTAGGTGCTGAGAACTTTAAAGAAGCCGTCCGTATGGGAGCAGAAATTTTCCATAACTTAAAATCAGTTCTTAAATCTAAAGGTTACAACACAGCAGTAGGTGATGAAGGTGGATTTGCTCCAAACTTATCATCAAACGAAGAAGCGTTATCAACGATTATCGAAGCCATTGAAAAAGCTGGTTACAAGCCAGGTGAAGAAGTTCAATTAGCAATGGATGTTGCTTCTTCTGAGCTTTACAACAGAGAAGATGGCAAATACCACTTATCAGGTGAAGGCAAAGTGCTTACATCTGAACAAATGGTTGAGTTCTACGAAGATCTTGTTTCTAAATACCCAATCATCTCCATTGAAGATGGTTTAGACGAAAACGACTGGGATGGTCATAAGCTATTAACAGATCGTTTAGGTAAAAAAGTACAATTAGTTGGAGACGACTTATTTGTAACAAATACGAAAAAACTAGCTGAAGGTATCGAAAAAGGAATCGGAAACTCGATCCTAATCAAAGTGAACCAAATCGGTACATTAACAGAAACATTTGAAGCAATCGAAATGGCGAAGCGTGCAGGTTACACAGCGGTTATCTCTCACCGCTCTGGTGAAACAGAAGACGCAACAATCGCTGACATCGCGGTTGCCACAAATGCCGGCCAAATCAAAACAGGTGCTCCGTCTCGTACAGACCGCGTAGCGAAGTACAACCAACTTCTTCGCATCGAAGACGAATTAGCAGCTGTAGCCACTTACCAAGGGCTAAACTCTTTTTATAACTTGAAGAAGTAATCAATAAAGTTTAGAGCCACTTACACTCTTGGGGTAGGTGGTTTTTTACGTTTTTGAGAGGAAGGAAAGCGTTCAAAACGAAAGGATAGGAAATCACCTTTTAGTTATGATGATATTCCACCTAAAAATTATGATAGCGTATACAAAGGCGAGAATAAGTTCTTTTTTCGGTTTTAACTTTGTGATGTTATACCGCAATAGGTGGCTTGTTAGATAAAATAGCATGATCGATTCGGAATTTAAATAGATAAAATATATACATAATGAAAAAATAGTAATAAAAATAAGATCATTTAATCTATTATTAATCGCTAATTTAAAACAAAATAATATGTCAGAAAATTTAACTTATTAAAACAAAAAGAGAAGTAAATCAAGTAATGTAAGGATAATGAAGAACAAACGAAGGTAATGAAAAACGGATGTTGAGAAGTTTATAGCTTAATAAGCCATTGAAATTTTTGAAGGGGTGAGTAGCTTTGAATCAATCTGTGCTGGAGCAATTAGAAAGTGTGATCTTAAAGGGTGAAATTGTAACGGAGGAGCAAAAGGTTTTAAAGCTATCAAAAGATTATTATTGGTATTCACCCGTTTTAAAAGATGACCTGGAGGAGAAAAAGGCCGATTTTATTGTGATTCCTGATAATACAGCAGAGGTTTCTGAAATTTTACAGATAGCTAGAAATGAACAAATTCCTGTCACGATTCGTGGGGCTGGAACAGGTAATTATGGACAAGCGATTCCAATGACCGGAGGGGTTGTGGTTGATTTAAGTCGCTTAAATAAAGTAATTGATATGCAACTAGGTTATGTAAAGGTTGAAGCTGGTATGAGGTTAAGAGATCTAGAAAAACAGGCTAATGTACAGGAGCAGGAATTAACGATTTACCCGTCCACCTTTGCTAAGGCAACAGTTGGAGGGTTCGTTTCAGGAGGATCAGGAGGGGTTGGATCCGTTACTTGGGGGAATCTTTGGGATGGAAATGTGTTAGCAGCAACGGTCATGACGATGACGGATCCTATCGAGATTTTTACTGTACAAGGAAATGAGTTAAAGGATTACATTCACAGCTATGGGACGACTGGTGTTTTGGTCGATGTGACATTGCCGCTTAAGCCTAAACACAATTGGCGTCAGTTAGTTTTAAAATTTGACGGTTTATCAAATACATTAAAGTTTACAAGAGAAATCGCAGAGTCAAGCAATTGGAAAAAGAGATTAGTGACGGTTTTAGAAGCTCCTATCCCTTCGTTTTTTAAACCATTAAAAAAAGTCATTACGGAAGAAGGAGACTATGCTTTTTTAGAAGTAGCAGATGAGCAATACGAAGCTATTCTTTCATTAGCTAAACAATTTAAAGGAAAAGAAGTGTATACAGTCATTCCAGATAATTATCGGAAAGGAATAGGGATATCTGATTTTACTTGGAATCATACAACGTTATGGGCGTTAAAGGCAGATACGGATTGGACATACTTACAAAATTTCTTTGAATTGGAGCGTTTTGAAGAACAGATTGAATTAATTAAAGCCAAATTTGGTGATGAGGTGCTGATTCATATTGAATGGCTTCGAGACAGAGGGAGATTAATCCCAGCCGGTTTACCGCTTGTTAAATACTCAAGTAAAGAAAGATTATATGAGGTAATAGATTTCTTTAATCGCAATGGTGCTAGTGTGAATGATCCCCATACTTATTTACTGGGAGCAGGTGGCTGGAACCTGCAGCTGGAGTCGATTGCGAACAAGAAAAAAATAAATGATCCTTATGATTTACTGAACCAAGGGAAATTGCCGACTCCAGAACAAGTGTCGGCATCGTGATTTGATAATACGAAAGGAAAGCTGGTGATTTGGATGGCTAGAGGAATAATAGATACAGGACAGGTTGCCGTTACTGAAAAAAAGCGAGTTTCACTATCTGATAGTTGGAAGATAAAACAAAAAGAGGTCATTAAAAAAGTATTGCCCCCTGTTTTAGCATTGGGACTATTTATCGTTTTATGGGAAGTGAGTGTTCGAGTTCTTGGGATTGCCCATTATATTTTACCAAAACCAACCGATATTTATGTCGCTACAGTTGCCAATTGGGATAATTTAATACGAGCTTTACAGACGACCGTCATTGAATCCGTATTAGGGTTTATGTTTAGTGTCATTATCGGGATTGGAGTAGCTGTTTTAATGGCGAGCTCAAAGTGGATAGAAAGAAGCTTCTATCCTTATGCTATTATTTTACAAACGATTCCGGTTGTAGCGATCGCTCCTATCATTGTGATTTGGTTTGGTTCTGGAATGAATGCCATTATTATTATTGCCTTTACCATTGGCTTTTTCCCGATGTTATCAAACACATTAATTGGTTTAAATGCAACGGATCATAAACTAAAAGATTTATTTCAACTATACAATGCTTCAAAATGGCAAATTATGTGGAAGTTACGATTTCCTGCTGCCTTACCCTTTATTATCGCGGGGATGAAGATTTCCTGTACATTAGCGGTAGTAGGAGCGATTGTTGGTGAGTATATTGCCGGTGTTGGTGGAGGTGCAGGTGGGATCGGATATGCCATTACTGTTGCAGCATCAAGACTACAAACCCCTTATTTATTCGCCTTAGGGCTTTCAGCAGCGGTTCTTGGGATTGTCTTTTTCTTACTTGTGAGCTTTTTCTCAAGAAAATTACTTAGCTCATGGCATGAATCAGAATTGGAAAAAGAATAAACACGATTATATACAAAACGAGGGGGCCTTTTGAATGAAACAGGGGTTGTGGAAATCATTTATAGGTGCAAATGTCGCAATTGTAACTGGATTACTTTTAACAGCATGTGGCTCAGATAATGCTAGTTCAGGTGAAGACGGTGAGGAGTTAATCGAAATTACTCAAGTAACAAGTTGGTTTCCTCAAGTGGAAAATGCAGGACAATACTATGCAGCATTAGAGGGGTTTTATGAAGAAGAAGGTTTATCTGTGACGACAGAGCCAGGTGGTCCAACCGTTTCTTCAACGCAAATTGTCGCTTCAGGAAACGCTGAAATTGGAATGGCCCAAGCGGATCAAGTATTAAACGCGATTAACGAAGGGATTCCATTAGTCGCCTTTTTTACTAACTTCCAAAAGACGCCACAAGGCATTATGTTTCATGCCGATCAACCGGTTGAGACTTTTGACGATTTAGCTGATGGATATGAAGTCTATACAGCTGCTGGAGCTGGTTATTGGGAATATTTAGTTCATTCTACGTCCATTACGGATGAGCAAAATCGAGTGTATAGCGGTGATAATACAACCTTTGCTACTAATAAAAAGGCGGCTTCCCAAATGTATGTGACTTCAGAACCTTTTTATTTAGCACAGGAAGGAATAGAAACCAACCATTTATTAATTGCGGATTCAGGCTATTCTCCGTATGGCGATGTTCTGTTTACGACTAAAGAATATTTGGAGGAAAATCCTGAAGTCATTCAAGCGTATGTCAATGCCATTACAAAAGGGTGGAACGCTTTTAAAGAGAATCCAGAGCCACTTTATCCTTATATCATTGAATTAGAGCCAGAAAAAACAGTGGAGCAAATGGAATATGCAACAGAACAAATGCAAGATTTAGTCTTCGGTGGGGATGCGGCAGAGCACGGAGTAGGGACGATGACAGAAGAACGATGGCAGACGTTAATCGATCAATTGGTTGAATTAGAAATTATTGATGAAGGTTTAACAGTGGAGGAAGTCTACACCAATCAGTTTTTAAATTAGGTAGTGGTCATGACGAGGAGGGTGATATTTTGAAAGCAGAAAAGCACGGAAAGGCGTGGCAAGATTTTTTCTTACCACGCCTTTCTACTAATGAAGTAGCTGCATTAGAGAAAGAGAAGGGGGCTGTTGTTTTACCGATTGCGGCGATTGAGCAGCATGGACCACACCTCCCTACTTATACAGATACGCTTATTGCAGAAGGATTATTAGAAGCCACCTTTGAGCTTTTAAACAGAGAAGACAATATTTGGCTGTTACCGCCACTTCC
Source organism: Alkalihalobacillus alcalophilus ATCC 27647 = CGMCC 1.3604 (assembly GCF_000292245.2). Classification (GTDB taxonomy): domain Bacteria; phylum Bacillota; class Bacilli; order Bacillales; family Bacillaceae_D; genus Alkalihalobacillus; species Alkalihalobacillus alcalophilus. The sequence continues at coordinate 34,507 of NZ_ALPT02000026.1, forward strand.
GTATGGAAAAAGCACCGAGCATTTTGGTCATCCTGGAACTTTTACTTTGTCCGAGACAACATTACAGCATGTGATTTTAGATTTAGCTGAAAGTGTAAAGGCAAGTGGATTTACCCGTTTCGTCCTGTTTAATACGCATGGGGGCAACTTAGATTTAATTAACATGATCGCAAGGGAAGTAAGAATTCAAACAGGGTTAATGGTTTTTAAAATGTCAGGAATGGATTATAAAGGTGTTTTAAACGGGTTATACACAGACAAAGAATTAACCTATGGCATTCATGGTGGTGATGTTGAGACATCGATTATATTAGCTTTGCAGGAAGGGTGGGTTCATATGGATGTAGCTCAAAGCCAAATGTATCAGCCTTATCAAGACGGTGAGATTGTGATTGATATTAAAGGTAGCCCTTCAGTTGCTTGGATAGCTGATGATGTCTCAGATTGTGGAACCTCAGGAGATGCGACTTTGGCAACACGAGATAAAGGAATCGAAACGATTGCACGTCTTAGTGAACCATTAGCCAAAACATTACAAAAGATCAGTACTTTTGAAATGGATGTGCTAAAGAATAGTTCAATTGTTTCAGAAGTGAAATGAATGGTAAGGAGTGGTGGTCATGAAAACAGCAGAAGTGATCCGACCAGAAACAGTTAATGAAAGAAAAACGCTTTTAAAGATTTCCAATGTTAGCAAAGTTTATAATGGAGAAATTGTCGCTTTGACCGATATGAATTTAGATGTAAAAGAAGGGGAATTTATTTCCTTTGTTGGTCCATCTGGCTGTGGAAAATCAACTATTTTTAAAATAATTGCTGGTTTAAGTGAACCAACAACAGGAACCGTTGAGTTGACGACACAAACGTCTAAAAAAGAAAGTTTAGACAGAACGGAAATTGGTTTTGTTTTTCAGCATGCTACTCTATTACCTTGGAAATCTGTTTTAGATAATGTCACATTACCATTAGAGTTAAAAGGAGTCTCAAAAAAGGAAAGACAAAAGCAAGGTTTAGACGTCCTAGAATTGGTCGGTTTAAAGGGGTATGAAAAATCATTGCCACGTCAATTGTCTGGTGGGATGCAAATGCGGGTCTCGATTGCGAGAGCGTTAGTGGCAAAACCAAAGCTTTTATTAATGGATGAGCCGTTTGGAGCACTTGATGAAATCACGAGGCAAAACTTGCATTATGAATTATTAAAGATTTGGAAAAAGACCAATATGACGGTGTTATTTATTACGCACAATGTATTTGAATCTGTGTTTCTTTCGACTAAAATTGCGGTTATGTCTGCACGACCTGGAAGAATTAGTCATGAGTTTGAGGTGCCTGAATATGAACGAAATGAGGATTTCCGTAGTACGGCAGAATTTAGTCAGTTAGTGGGCCAAGTCTCAAAGAACTTAGGACATTAACCGAGACGAAAGGGGATGGGGAATATGGAGCAGGTTTCAAAAGCTTGGATAAAAGCACTTGAAGAATGTGTTGGTTATGAACGGGTCAAAACGAATCCTAAATTTGTGGAGAGAATGTCTCAAGATTTTTACCGTTTTCCGACAGAAGACTCCTTCCTCCATCTTGAGAAGGGCAAAGCCCAATGATAGGTGGGAGATGAATGGCGGTTGGTGGTAGCCAAAACGCTCTTTTTCACGATTTAATAAGAACAAATGTTCGTTTCGTGAAGGAGGGAGAGCCGTGCTTGTCAAGAAGCCTATAAGTTCCGTATCTATCCAAGCAAAGAACAAGAAACCCTGATTGCCAAAACCATTGGCTGTTCTCGTTTTGTATTCAATCATTTTCTAGTAGAGTGGAACCATACGTACAAAGAAACTTGGAAAGGGTTAACCTATCAGGCCTGTTCTTCTCAATTACCACAGCTAAAGATAAAGTGGACGTGGTTAAAAGAAGTGGATAGCACAGCGATTCAGTCCTCCCTTAAGAACCTTGCGGATGCCTACTCTCGATTTTTCCAAAAGCAAAATTAAGCGCCACGTTTTAAATCAAAGGAGAATCCCGTGCAGTCTTATACCACGAAACACACGAATGGGAATATAGCTATCGTTGATCGCAAAGTGAAGTTGCCTAAACTTGGACTAGTGAAGTTGGCTAAAAGTCGTGAGGTAGAAGGTCGTATTCTGAACGCGACCATTAGACGAAATCCTAGTGGGAAATACTTTGTATCCATTCTTGCCGAAACAGACGTTCAACCATTGAAGAAAGCTGAATCATCTATCGGTATAGATTTAGGCATCACGGACTTTGCGGTTCTTTCTGATGGTCGTAAGATGGATAATCATACATTCACAGACAAAATGGAAAAGAGATTAAAACGGGAACAGCGAAAACTTTCAAGACGTGCCTTACAGGCTAAAAACAAGGGGATGAATCTTCTTGATGCCAAAAACTATCAAAAACAAAAGCGTAAAGTGGCTCAATTGCACGAAAGAGTTAGGAACCAACGAGACGATTTCCTTCACAAGTTGATTACAGACATCATCAAAAACCACGATCTGATCTGTATAGAGGACTTGAACACCAAAGGAATGTTACGCAATCATAAGTTAGCAAAATCCATCTCGGATGTATCCTAGTCTGCCTTTGTATCGAAATTAGAATACAAAGCGAAATGGTACGGGAAAACCAACGTGAAAATAAGCAGGTGGTTTCCATCTAGTCAAATATGTTCCGATTGTGGACATCAAGATGGCAAAAAATCTCTTGAAATAAGGGATTGGACTTGTCCTGTTTGCCATAAACATCACGATCGAGATATAAATGCCAGCAAAAACATTCTAGCCGAAGGGGTAAGAACCTTCAACTTGGCTTAAACAAAATACAGAACCGTAGGAATCGACGGGGATAGCTTGGTCCATAAGAGAAACCTCTGTTGGCAAAGAAAACCGCTGGCAAGTACGCTCTGTTCCCAAGAATCTCCCACTTCAATCAGACCGTAAGGTCGATAAGTGGGAGTAGTTCAATGGTATTCGCCTGTATTAAAAAGGAAATTAGCTGGTCATGTCGCCGATTGTGTCGTTACACCGAAAACAGAAGAGGAATTAGCAAAAGTCTTATCATTTGCCGCAATAAATAAAATTGCGGTTATTCCTAGTGGCGGAGGGACAGGGAATTATGGGCAAATTATTCCTTTAGAAAAAGGGATTTTAATCGATACAAGTGAATTAAATGAAAGGAAATCAACAATGGAATCGGACGTTTCGGGGTGGGAATTAAATTAGGGAATTTAGAAAACGAACTTGCTTCTTATGGTTATTCCTTACGCTTTTTTCCGAGTACGTATATAAAGTCTACTCGCGGTGGTTTTATTGCGGGAGGGACGGGAGGCATTGGGTCAATCGAATATGGAACACTGTGGGATGAGGGCAATGTCATTGAGTTATCAATATTAACGATGGAAGAAAAGCCGCACCGATTAACAGTTAAAGGAGAAGAACTAAAAAAATATATTCATAACTATGGGGTATCTGGCATCATTGTAGAAGCCGTAATAGCCTTAGCCCCACTCAGAAAATGGTCCAATCAACTGATTTGTTTTGAAAAATTAGAGGACGCTTTAACGTTTTCAGAAGAGATTGCGACTAATGCAGCTCTTACTAAAAGACTTGTCTCGGTTTCCGAGGCACCATTAGCTACTTCGTTTAAAGCATTTTCTTCATATATATCAGAATCAACGACAACTGTTCTTCTCTTAATTCAAGAAGGAAATGAAGCCGAAATTGCCGATATCGCTCACGGTTATAATGGAACTTATATAAAGAAATTCGATGCCGAGATGCTGGAAAAAAAGGCGAGAATTACTGATTTTAGCTGGAATCATGTGACCTTATGGTGGATGAAAAAAGATCCGTCCGCTACCTATTTACAGGGAAGATTTAACCGAGAAAGCTATTTGGAACAGGTAAAAGTTTTAAAAGAAAAATACCCTTCTGAGATATGGATTCATTTTGAGTGGATAAAGGTCCAAGGTCAAGTGGTTCCAAGCTCTCAACCTATCATACAATTCAGATCAGAAGATAGATTAAATGAAATCATCACAGAATTCCGTGAAGTCGGTATTAAGGTTAGCAATCCTCATACCTATTTATTGGAAGAAGGAGGGAAAGATGATTGGATTCAGGACATTTGTTTAGCCAAAAAAGAAAATGATCCGTATCATCTATTAAATCCAGGGAAACTAAAGGCTGGTCTAAAACAAGAGGTGTAGAGATATGTATGATTTAATCGTAAAAAATGCATGCACGTTGCAAGGTGATAAAGGAATCAATCTATTTGTGCAAAATGGGAAAATCGAACAGATGGATTCAAAAAAATCGGTCGAAGAAGAATCTAAGAGAGTCATTGATGCAAAAGGAAGGCTTGTTTTGCCACCCTTTATTGAATCTCATATTCATTTGGATACAGCTTTAACTTATGGCAAGCCAGCTGTAAATCCAACTGGTGAATTAATCGATGGCATCAAACTATGGGGACAGTATCAGGAACAGTATTTAACAACAAATGACGTCTATGAACGAGCGAAACAGGTGATTAACCTCATGATTAGTCATGGGGTTTTATATATGAGAAGTATGGTCGATGTGACAGCTAAAAGTTTAACAGCTTTAGAGACTCTTAAACAACTACAAGAAGAAGTGGCTCCTTATTTTCATTTACAAATAATCGCTTTTCCGCAATTGGGTTTAACATCAGGTTCGTTAGGATATAAGCGTATGAAGGAAGCAATGCTATTAGGAGTAGATGGGGTAAGTGCTGTACCACATTTGGAAGCGACACGAGAAAAAGGAATAGAATCTTTACACCATTGTTTTCAAATGGCTAAAGAAATAGATGGATTTGTACACATCTTCTGCGATGAAACCGATGATTCTGAATCCCGTTATTTGGAAGTAGTAGCGGATTTGGCGATCGAATATGAATGGTATGAGAAGGTCACAGTTAGTCATATTAATGCAATGGCTTATTATAATGAACCATATGTGCAAAAATTGTTAAATCTTATTGCTCAATCAAAGATAAACGTGGTTACTTGTCCACTCATAAACAGTGTGATGATGGCGAGAAATACTGGCTGGCCAAAGGGGAGGGGCATCACAAGAGTAAAAGATTTACTTGGAGCTAGTGTGAATGTAGCCGTAGCTCACGATGATTTAATGAGTCCCTTTTACCCGTTAGGTACTGGTTCGCCGTTACTGGCAGGACATATGCTCTTACATTTAGCTCAAATGACTGGGAGTGATGATTTTAATCAGGTCATTGACATGATGACAATGAATGCTGCTCATGTATTAGGTTTGAATAATTACGGATTAAAAATAGGGGATGAGGCAAGCTTTTTAATTTGTCCAGCAGAAAGTGCTCATGAATTACTAAGAAACCATCCTAAACCGAGTTATGTGATACTAAAAGGTCAGGTCATAGCACAAACAGAACCAGAACAGACGACGTGGTTTTTATAAGATGATTCAATCATGAGTAAAGAAAGGAAGGTGTATCTCCATGAATGTCCATTTAAAAAATGCTTTGATTCCTATCCTTAATCCAAATGCTTTTTATGAGCTCTTCGTGGAAAACGGTCGTATTAAGCAACTTGTACAATATGAGGACAAAATAGAAGGAGGCAAGCAGTTCGATTTCAAAGGTTTAATGCAAGCTGAGCAAACAAATGCTAGTTACGATCTGAATGGAAGAGTCGTCTTGCCAACATTTGCTGATATTCATATGCACTTAGATAAATCCCATTCACTTCCTTATGTCGGAAATCAAAGTGGTACATTGCTTGAAGCCGTGCAAAATTATAAGCAGGCCGCTCCAACATTTAGTGATGCACAAATAAAGGCACGTATTCGAAAGACGGCTTTATCAGCCTTAAAATATGGAACGACAACGATTCGCACACATATTGATTTTCATACAAGGAGTGATCAAGCAACGACTTTTCGTGGGGTAAAGATGGCACTAGAGGTTAAGGAAGAATTAAAAGATTGGATTCATATTCAAGTTTTTCCGATGCTCCCTTATCATCCTTATAATGATCGTGATCGTCAGTGTATTAAAAAAGTGTTGACGATGGGTATTGATGGCATTGGTGGGGCGCCGCATCTTAGTGAAAAACCGCTTGAATGCGTGGAAGAGCTATTTCAGTTTGCGTTAGAAAGTGACCTGCCACTTGATTTGCATACGGATGAGAGCGACTCTCCAGATGTGGATACGATTTTAAAAATCGCTGAATTGACAATCAAACATCAGTTACAAGGAAAAGTAGTGGTTGATCATTTATGCTCTTTAGCCGCTATGGACGAAGAAAAAGCGAACCATGTGTTGGAACGAATGAAAGCCGCTCGTTTAATGGCTGTCACGTTACCGGCCGCTAATATGTACTTACAAGGGCGAGAGGATCAGGGTCTTATTAGACGGGGAATCACAAGAATCAATGAAATAAGAGCAGCCGGTATTCCATTGGCAACCGCTTCGGATAATGTATGTGATCCTTTTCATCCTTTTGGAAGGGCCGACTTGCTACAGATTGCTCAGTTAACCGGATATGCGGCTCATATGGGAGGAAGAAGTGATTTAATTGAACTATTAAAAATGGTCACACTCACTCCTAAAAAGATAATCGGTGAAAAAGAGAGCGGCATTAATAGCGGGGATAGGGCAAGTTTTGTTCTTTTTGATAGTTTCTCTGTGGAACAGCTCTTTGCTGAATTAACCGAAACAAGAGCGGTTTATCATAATGGAAGATGGGTCTCCGTTCAATATAGTCAATTAGAACAGATGCTAATGGCTAAAAATTATCAATCTAGCTGATGTTGGAAGTATAACAAGACGAGGTTGGAGAAAAAATGAGAAAAGAGAGGGTTATATGGCTGAAATTGTGGTTGTTTATTATAGTGCTTTTGGACATATTGCCAAAATGAGCGAAGCGGTAGTGATAGGGGCGAATCGTATACCAGGGGTGCAAGCTCGAGCATTACGTATTCCTGATTTTGATGATGAATCGCTTCGACCTGTTAAGAAAGAAAATCAAATCATTGATGAAAAGGTCTCCCATTTTAAATTAGGTAAACGCATCGAGGACTATAAAGAAAATGAACAACAGCAAAGTCATATCCCACTTGTGACAATGGAAGACCTAAAAAATGCGGATGGAATCATCTGGGGATTTCCTACATATTTAGGCTCGATGCCTGGCCGAGTCAAAACCTTTTTTGATGAAGCAGGGCAATTTTGTACAACAGGTGAGTTAGAAGGGAAACCGACGGCTTTATTTACAAGTGCAGGTTCCATTCATGGTGGCCATGAAGCGACATTATTAAGCTCTATTGTCCCACTATTGCATCTGGGAATGATTTTTATGGGTTTACCTTATACGGAAAATCCAGAGTATTTAACAGATGAGCCGATCGGTGGTTCTTCCTATGGGGCTTCGACATTGGCAGGTCCTGATGGAGAAAGAGAGCCAGTACAAAAGGAATTAACGATGGCGGCACGTTTAGGAGAGCGAGTAGCAAGAGTGGCAAAGGCGTTTGAAGACTCGAAACCATTTGAGTGAAATATCAAATGATGATGGAAGTATTCTTGAATAGTAAGTTATTTTGTTAAGAACTCGTTGCTTATCGTGTTCGCCTATGGTACATTAAAAGCAGTGTATACAGTGCTGGAGGTGTAGAAATGGAATCAATCGCATTTGTTTTATTAATTATTGTTTCAATCGCTTTAATTGCTGTTGTCTTATTACAATCAGGTCGTAGTGCAGGATTGTCAGGTTCGATTTCTGGTGGGGCCGAGCAACTATTAGGTAAACAAAAAGCACGTGGAATTGACGCAGTGCTAATGAAAGCCACAATAGTACTTGCCGTTCTATTTTTCGCCCTAACAATTACCGTTGCATATTTCTTATAAAATGGACGTATGAAAACAGTAGGTATACACCTGCTGTTTTTTTCTTTTGATTTGCAAGACGTTGAGGGACGGGAGTGGGAAGTGCGGATCATAGGTAATGAAAAGCCGAGCTGGTTCGAATTAAGGTGCGAATAGTGCGGGATAAGTAATGAAAAGCCGAGCTGTGGTAAATTAGGGTGAGAAAAACCCAGGATAAGTAATGAAAATCCTTACTACGGCAAATTAGGGTGCGAATAAAAATGACTAGGTTATAAAAGTTTTCCCTTAGTTGATTTTAATCGCCTAAATAAGGGTATAAGCAAATAAAGAGTGAAACGATGATTTTTAAAGTAAAATAACTCCATAAGGTATGCAAATGAGGTGAGCATATGATTGGGTGTCTATGTTTACATGGTTTTACGGGAGAGCCGTGGGAGGTTGAGCCGGTAGCGAAATATCTTTTTGAAAAGAAAAGGTGGCTTGTGTATACTCCAACCTTACCTGGGCACGGACCAAATGGACGGTTAGGGGATGTGACGTATACTCATTGGATTTTAGCAGCTGAAATTGCGGTTAAGGAGCTCCTCGACCGTTGTGAAAAGGTATATATGATTGGTTTTTCAATGGGGGGAATGCTTGCTTGTCATATTGCAGCCAAGTATCCTATAGAAAAAATTGTGTTGTTAAGTGCGGCCGCTTATTATTGGAATCCGAGTCAATTATTACTTGAATTAAAGGATGTCATTCGACTGCAATTACGCGGGGAGTTGCAAAAGGATGAGCATTATCAACTGTATCGAGCCAAGATTGTCGAAACTCCAATGGCCGCGGTGATGCAATTTATGAATGCAGTCAAGGCGATCAAACCTCAATTAAAAAAAGTGAAAGTGCCAACCTTAATTGTTCAAGGTGAAATAGATGGAATCGTTCCAAAGAAAAGTGCTGCTTATTTGTTTGAAACTATAGCTTCAGAAAATAAATCGCTTGTATTTTTAAAGCATTCGAAGCATATGATTTGCCATGATTTTGATCAAGTTGAGTTGATTCAAACGGTTGAGCATTTTTTAGACAAGGAATTTCCAGACCGACCAAAGTCACCTTTTCCGAAGTGAGCATACCCTAACTAATCAAGTCAATGATAAGATAGAAACAGAAAATAGACTAGAAATGAAAGGAAGATTGAGAATGAGATTAGTGAAACCGAAGCCGTTTACATTTGAAGCAGGTGATAGAGCTGTTTTATTATTACATGGTTTCACCGGAACAACGGCTGATGTCCGGATGCTCGGACGTTATTTACATAGTCAAGGCTACACATGTCATGCTCCACTTTATGAAGGACATGGAGTACCACCTGAAGAGTTAATGAAATCAGGACCTGAGGATTGGTGGAAATCGGTAAAAGAAGGTTATGATTTTCTGAAAAATGAAGGCTATGAAGAAATTGCGGTTTGTGGCTTGTCATTAGGAGGGGTATTCTCTTTAAAAATAGGTTACACTTTACCTGTAAAGGGAATAATTCCAATGTGTGCACCCGTCAAACCGAGAACAGAGGAATCTATTTATAAAGGACTTCTTTCTTACGCTACAGAATATAAGAAGCGAGAAAAGAAGACGAATGAAGAAATTGAAGAGGAAATGACTCAATTCAAAAAACTTCCAACTGATACACTAAAGGAATTAAGAAAGTTAATGACGGATGTATCGGAGCATCTTGATCATATTTATACACCAACATTTGTTGTGCAAGCACGAAAAGATGACATGATTGATCCAAAGAGTGCGGATGTTATTCATGATCAAATTGAGTCAGATGAAAAAAAATTAAAATGGTATGAGAAATCTGGACACTCGATTACAATTGGTCCAGAAAAAGAGCAGCTTCATGAGGATGTTTTTCAATTTTTAGAACAACTAGATTGGACGGTTTAATCGATTCCGAGAACTGAATGAGACTTAGAAGCTGCATGATACGAAAGGAGAAGATTAATAATGAATGAAGAAAAGATACAGCAACTTTTACGCTACTTTCGTGAAGACGCGGACAAGCCTCTTTCCGTGACGGAGCTTGAAGAAGAGTTTCAAATTGAAGGTAGTGAAGAGTTTAAAGAATTTGTTAAAGGATTAAACGAATTAGAAGCAAAGGGGCATATTGTTCGGACTAGAAGTGACCGATATGGTGTCCCTGAAAAAATGAACCTTGTTAGAGGTAGAGTTCAAGGTCATGCAAAAGGTTTTGCCTTCATTATCCCAGAGGTTGAGGGTGAAAAGGATGTCTATGTATCCCAGTCTGATCTTAAAAGTGCGATGAATGGTGATACCGTTCTTGTCCGGTTACATCAGGAGTCATCTGGAGCGAGACCAGAAGGAAAAGTGATTCGGATTTTGGAGCGTGGGGTTCAAGAGGTCGTTGGTACTTATTCTGATCAGAAAGCCTATGGTTTTGTTGTGGCCGATGATAAACGGATTGCTAATGATATTTTTATCCCTAAAAATGCAATAAACGGGGCTGTTGATGGCCATAAAGTTATTGTAAAAATCGTGAAATATCCTGAAGGAAGAATGAGTGCTGAGGGTGAAGTTGTCCGCATTTTAGGACATAAAAACGACCCTGGGATGGACATTCTTTCTATCATCTATAAACATGGCATTCCTCTTGAATTTTCTGATGATGTCATGGAACAGGCCAACAATGTGTCAGAACAAATTGATGAACAGGATTTAGAAGGTCGCCGTGATTTACGCGATGAAGTGATTGTGACGATTGATGGTGCGGACGCGAAAGATTTAGATGATGCGGTTCATGTGAAAAAGCTTGAGAATGGCAACTATTTATTAGGAGTTCATATCGCTGATGTTTCCCATTATGTCACGGAAGGTTCACCAATTGATAAAGAAGCGGCTGATCGAGCAACAAGTGTTTATTTAGTAGATCGAGTCATTCCGATGATTCCACACCGACTTTCTAACGGAATTTGTAGTTTGAACCCGAAAGTTGATCGTTTAACGCTTTCGTGTGAAATGGAGATTAATTCAGCTGGTGAAGTTGTTAAGCATGAAATTTTCCAAAGTGTTATTAAAACAACAGAAAGAATGACGTATTCCGATGTTAATAAAATTTTAGTCGATGGTGATACAGAGGTAAAAGAAAAATATGAACAGTTAGTTCCACTATTTCAAGAGATGGAAAAGCTCGCACAAACGTTGCGGACGAAACGTTTTGACCGTGGTGCTATTGATTTTGATTTTAAAGAAGCCAAAGTTCTTGTAGATGAAGAAGGAAAAGCGCAAGAGGTTGTGTTACGTGAACGTTCTGTAGCTGAAAAGTTAATTGAGGAGTTTATGTTAGCTGCGAATGAAACGGTCGCGGAGCATTTTCACTGGTTGAAGCTACCATTTGTATACCGGATTCATGAAGACCCAGATGCAGAAAAATTAAATAAATTCTTAGAGTTTATTACGAACTTTGGCTACGTAGTTCGTGGAAATGCCAATACGGTCCATCCTAGAGCTTTGCAAAAATTATTAGATGAAGTTCGCGGAGAACCTGAAGAAACGGTCATTAGCACTGTGATGCTACGCTCGATGCAGCAAGCAAAGTACGATACGAACAGCTTAGGCCACTTCGGTTTGTCAACGGATTTCTATACGCATTTTACATCCCCAATCCGTCGTTATCCTGATTTACTCGTGCATCGTTTAATTCGAACCTATTTAATTCGAGGAAACGTCGATCAAGAAACGCAAAGTCATTGGGCTGAAAAATTGCCTGAATTAACACGTCATTCTTCTGAAATGGAAAGAAGAGCAGTTGATGCAGAACGGGATACGGACAGTGTGAAAAAGGCTCAATTTATGGAAGATAAAATTGGTGAAGTTTTTACAGGCATGATTTCAGGTGTGACTAATTTCGGATTGTTCGTCGAGCTTGAGAACACGATTGAAGGATTAGTTCATGTTAGTTATTTAACCGATGACTATTATCACTATGATGAAAAGCAATACGCGATGATTGGTGAGCGGAGTGGACAAGTTTTCCGAATCGGCGATGAAATCGAAGTTCGTGTTGTGAACGTCAATGTAGAAGAAGCCTCGATTGACTTTGAAGTCGTCGGAATGAAGCCGAGAAAACGACGGGAGCGTCCAAGTCGTCCAACCGTTATTGAAGGTGGAAAAAGGAAAAAACGCCAAGGTGGTCGTGGTGGACAAGGTGATTCAAATGGCGGTCGTGGTCAAACTGGGAACAAGAAACAAGGCCTTTCATTAGGAGATAAACCAAATGGAAGTGGCAGTGGACGTAAGAAGAAAAAGAAAAAAGGCTTTTATGAAAATGCCCCAGCCGTTAAACGTAAAAAAGGACGTAAAAAGAAGAAGTAAAATTGCTCGCCTCGCTGCGTGAAAACAGCGAGGCCGAATTGGTTTTAAAAAAGAAGTTTCAGGTAATCCAAAGAGGTCAATGATTGCTTTAGCGGCGAAAAAAGGGGAGCTTCCGGCATCAAAAGGGTTCAATGATTGCTTTAGCAGTGAAAAATGGAGTGCTTCGGTAATCAAAGGAGAGCAATGAATGCCTTAGCGGTGAAAAAAGAATGGCATCTGGTATCAAAAGAGTCGAATGATTCCCTTTGCACTTGAAAATAGCTGGTTTCAGACTTATGAAGGGACACCTTCCACAAAATTTGGTCAGGGTTAATGTAAAAAGCCAACTCACTCCGTCAACCTGAGCGAATTAGGCTATTATTTGACATTTATAATGGAGATAAATTGACGGTTTTGCACTTGATTGCTATGATAAGAGGACGAATGAAAACACGAGGTGTCGTGAAATGGCAAAACATGAAAGCAAAATAATTGCACAAAATAAAAAAGCAAATCATGATTATTTTATTGAAGAAACATTTGAAGCAGGGATGGTTTTACAAGGCACTGAAATTAAATCGATTCGTGCTGGCCGTATGAATTTAAAGGATTCGTTTGCTCGAGTTTCTAATGGAGAAGTCTATTTGCATAATGCCCATATTTCCGAGTATGAACAAGGGAATCGTTACAACCATGACCCAGTTCGTGCCCGAAAATTATTGCTTAAGAAAAAACAAATTGATATGCTGATCGGTTCAACAAAGCAGCAAGGATATTCGATTGTTCCGCTCAAGGTTTACATTAAAAATGGTTATGCAAAAGTTTTAATCGGTTTAGCAAAGGGTAAAAAGAATTTTGATAAGCGTGAGACGTTAAAACGCAAAGATGCTAAACGAGAAGTGGAGCGTGCTTTAAGGGAACGTCAAAAAGGATAATTTTTTCCATTTGCATTCTCTTGCAGCCATGCTATAATATTAATTCCAGAGCACATTACTCTGGATTTCCTTTTATAACGAGGGGACGTTACGGATTCGACAGGCATAGGTCGTGCTTACGTGGCGAGTCGAGGGGGTCGGCCTCGTTAAAACGCCAAAGCCAATAACTGGCAAAACAAACAATAACTTCGCTGTAGCTGCCTAATAGCACTACGCGGTCTCACCCTCCATCGCCCATGTGGTAGGGAGCGAGACTCACTTTAGTGGGATACGCCGGCTGCCCGCCGTTTGAGGGCGAAGGAAGAGAATAATCAAACTAGCCATACGAAAGCCTGTTGTTGGGCCGCCGTACTGGCGAATCGCTAATACAGCAACTACACTCGTAGAAGCGTAAGTGTCGTTATGTTTGGACGTGGGTTCGACTCCCACCGTCTCCATTCCAAAATATAATAAAGCATAAATTTTCCTTTTTGGAAGATTTATGCTTTATTTTTTTGTGAAGAAGTTAATAAAAACTCGAAACTTTATTTTTGATTCGATACGAATTAAGGTAAATTGAAAAAGTAAATACTAATTATAAATGTGACTAGTGAGAGGAATAAGAAAAAGCAGCACCACTAAAGAGAGACAATTTAGTTAATAAAGTGGTTGTTGGTTATGACAAGGTGGGAATCCGTTAATATCTTGTATCGCGAAAGCATCATATTGTTTTAAGGCAAATTGGGCTTGGTATAAGTATTCCATAACGAGAACTTTGTTATCAGATATACCGCACAAAACACCTGTAGTACCTTGCCCATTCATGAATGAAATTCCTACCGGTTGACCTAGTAAGTAGCTAATTTTTTGTTGCCAAGGCATCGCCATCACTCCCTCTATATAATCTTATTGGATTGGTAAAGATGGGTGCTTTTTAGTTTCTTAAATGAGACTTTATCTACAAATGAATCAATTTGATATCATCCTTTACTACGCATTCCTCATTCTTGTTTTCAAAAAAATCACAACAGCTAGTATCAAAGGAACTATAAATTGAAGCGGAATATGAAGATAATAAGGGACAAGCTTCAACCCTACATATAAGTGCTCAGCAACATTTTCGCTTCTATAGAGGGAAAGGAGGTAAACGACAACCATTAATATAAGGACGTGCCAACTCTTTTGCTTCACCTTAAATAACTGGGTCAGGACGACCTGTGCAGCATATAGGAAAACCGTTATTTTTATGAGTCCTCCTCCTATTAACAGCAGGTAGGTGAAGATCTCTAAATGTTCAACGATGCCTAAATATGTAACCAGTTCCAACGCTTTGACAAAAGGAAAATAGAATGTATTAGCAAACGGGGCATGAAGAAGACCGATGATAAGCTCCATCGTAATCATCACAATCAGGCCGGCGATGACAATGGGAATCCATACGACTTTAACAAGCTTTTCTTTTTCTGCGATAATAGGAAGTAAGACAAGAAAGACGACCAACTCGCCATAAGGAAAAGATATCCCAGTGGGGAAAATGATGTCTTTAAGTGGCTCCCAACCTTGTGAGAAAACAGGCAGGAGATATTTGGCTTCGAATTCAACTGACAGGAAGTAGATTAATGCGAGCACATAGATGGATGTCCCTACAATTTTTTGGGTTTTTCTTAACTTTCGGAGTATTTGTGCCATATTGGTCAGCTTGGTTAGTTTCAGATAAAGCATTGAATGCTGAGCAAGCTTTGAAAATCTGACATTTAAATTAAGTTTAAAAGATAATTAGTTTGATGATGTTCAAGCTAAATCATCCGTTCCAAGTAATTTTAAAAAACTGAGAGCTATTTGGACTATCTATAATCATTCAAGGACTGTATATTTTGGTTACAACATCCCTTTTTAGAAGATGTCCATCTTTTAAGTCTTTTTAGTGGGGAGATTATATCTCCTGTTGTCCTAGTTTATGCATCCTTCAATTGGAGGAATATTTAATGAATCAATTAAAAGGAAAAATTGCTATCGTTACGGGTGTAAGCCGGTTAAAAGGAATTGGAGCTGCAATTTGTAAAGAGTTGGCTGATGCGGGTTATCATATCTTTTTTACTTATTGGACGGAATATGATAAAGAAATGCCTTGGAGCATTAAATTAGATGAACCATTGGAACTAAAAGAAGAATTAATAAAAAAGGGGTAAAGGTATCATGTATGGAGTTGGATTTAACTCAATATGATGCTCCTGAAAAACTTCTAAATACAGTATGCGAACAACTTGGTTCTCCTGATTTCTTAATTAATAACGCAGCATACTCAACTAATAACGATTTCTCTAATTTGACTGCAGAATTATTAGATAAACATTACAAGGTAAATGTGCGTGCTACAACACTGTTAAGTAGTAAATTTGCTCAGAGGTTTGATAAGAAATCTGGTGGTAGAATAGTCAATATTACATCAGGTCAGTTCCAAGGACCGATGCCTGGTGAGTTGGCATATGCAACAACAAAAGGAGCTGTTGATGCACTAACGATTACATTGTCAGCTGAACTAGCCCCGTTGGGTATAACAGTCAATGCTATAAATCCAGGTCCAACTGATACTGGATGGATGTCAGAGGAAATAAAAGCTCAATTAAAACCAATGTTTCCTTTTGGTAGAATAGGTGAACCAAAAGATGTTGCCAAATCTATTAAATTTCTAGTGAGTGATGAAGCAGATTGGATTACAGGTCAGATAATTCATTCTGAAGGTGGATTTAGAAGGTAAACTATACAAAAAGGCGGTTCATCACCAAAAGTTGAGATGAACCATATATAGAAAGTATACCTTTAATTGGAAACTAGTTACTAACAATAAGTGGGATGATGTTGCAAAAGTCATGCCACATGGTAAGAAGTCTGCATATAAAAGAAATGATCGTCAAAAAACAATTATAATAAATGGTAGGGGTGTTGTAGTAACATTTGTTAGAGACAAAGATGTAGTTAAAATATCAAATGGATGGGTGAAGTAAATATGTATAAGAGGTTTGAAGAGTTTGTTTTGAAAGGGGATTTTTATGAAGGTGAGAAGTTATTTTTTCAATTTCAAATTGCTGATATATCTGAAAAGATAGTTTCACAAGCTTTTGAAGTATGTAATAAAATATTAAAACTAGAACCGGAGAATGAAGTTGTAAAAGAATTTCTGAAAAATAAATAAAAAACCCCCTAAAAGAAGGAGTACCACTGAAAAAGGCCACTTTTTTTTAATAAAAAAATAATGTTCAAAAAAGGAGCTCGAGAATCGCTTATAAGCAACGTTTGGATGATAGAGAGACATATTCGATCCAAAAAAACATCATTTTTTTCTAAAACGACTACTTTTTAAGTGGTCTTAAATGAAGAGGCTTTCTTTATTATTAGCTTAAATTAACAAATTAGAGAATGAATTAAAATTTCCCTATCATGTAAGGACACAGAAGGTTTAATTTCAATTGGAACGATCAGTTTAATCAAGGTAATCGAAAGCTTTTTAGAAAGAAATGGAACAAAACTGGCGACTTATACGGCACGTTGTATCGAGAATAAGATTTTGATGCATTTACGAGCATTAAAGAAAGTGAAAAAGATGTTTCCTTATATGAGCCAATTGGGACGGATAAAGAAGGTAATGAAATCACCTTAATCGATGTCCTACAAGAGGATGCCAATGATATCGTCGATGTGATTCAAACAAAGATAGAGAAAAAACAAATTTATGGGTATATGTATGTACTCGATGCATAAGTGAGAGAACTAATCGTTGGACTCTTCTGGTTAGACTTAGAAGAGGAACGGAGGCAACCAGAAATCGCGAAAGGCTTAGATATCTCAAGAAGCTATGTCTTGATAATCGAAAAGCGAGCCTTAATGAAGCTATTTCATGAATTTTATAAGCAAAGCCAAGGGAAGGGGGAGCTGGATAGAAAACCAGCCGCAGAGGAGCGCTTGCTTTCTATTTATTATGAAATACTAGAGAAGTTATATAAATCGCTATTTCCATAAACTTTGTTTCTATACAGTGGAATTTTACAGTATTATGGTATTATTTTGTAGAAATTACTAATTCAATTACCAAAATAAAACTCTCTTTGGTAGGTGATAAAATGAAATATTTTTATTATTTATTGTTATGGATTTTATTTATAGGTGCTGCTTTGTTTCTATTAGAACTTTCTGTAATCTGGCGTTACTCTCCGTTCTTTTCAGCGAGACCGCTTACTAATTTTGTTTCATTTTTAACTCCTTTCATTATCTATTGGAGTTTTGGTGCTATATTAGGTGGTACACGGATCGCAAGCTTTGTTAAGAACTATAGCAAATACAAAATAAATTATATTAAACTATGTACATTAGGAATCTTACCTTTAATCGGAACTTTAGCAATTGATCTTACGAGTAATTATAGTGTTAATACGTTCATTCTTACTCCATTTGAGCTGCAACAAATAAAAGTCCTTTTATTAATTTTAAGCGGATTTTATACGGTTACAAGCATAGAGAGTGTTAAAGAATGAGAGTTTTAATTGAGCTAATAAAATCATAACATGTTTAGGCATGATGATTTTTCGTCAAACAAAACCAGGATGAACAGGAAGATGAGTTTCTAAACTGGTGAGAGGGAATTCTTACTTTTATTTGTACCAAATGCAAGAAGGAAGTTGAAGTTCCTGACTTTGTAGCAGATGAATTTTATTATGATTTTAGAAGAAGGAGAGAAAGTGTAGCATTTTGTGGTAGCTCTATACATCAAGCGAGAAAAGACCCAAGTGAATAATTTTACACTTGGGTCTTGATTGGTCGTGTTAGCGATTTTGTTCTGTTTGATCTCTTCTACGCAATCTAAAAAGGTTTGAGCATAATATTAAAATAGCTCCTCCCACAATGAAAGGCCTCGTTAAACTAGTCTGTATATTTTCTATATTAAAAAATACCCCTGCCATTATCAACAAAAAGCCAGTAATTAATAGAATTTTCCCCAATGTGGTTAATCTCTTAAGCATTTAACTCCTCCTAAATTAAATTCTTCATACCACCAATCATACTTTATTATCCATTACCTTTTAAATAATCTTTCTTGAATACTTTAAAAATCTACCCTGTAAGCTGTGTTGTCAACACGATAACATTTTCCTTTTAGGAGCTGACTAGTTCATAAAAAGAAGAATTGTACTTTCAGGAAACAAGGTAGCCATAAAATGAAATATAATTGCTTATTATATTATTGTTTACTTATATAAGTGGATGCTAATATAATAAAACATGAAAGGGGGAGTGTATGTATGAGCGAAAAAGAGATACATTCTATTGATGCTGTGACAAATTGTTTAAAGTTAATGAGTGATCCAACCCGATTATTAATCGTTAAACTTGTGGAGAGTCGTACTTATTGTGTTTGTCAATTGGTTGATATGCTTGAAATGAGTCAACCGGCAATCAGCCAACATTTACGAAAGCTTAAACAAGCGGGACTCATAAATGAAGAACGTAGAGGGCAATGGCGTTTCTATTCTTTAAATGAATCATCCTCACATTTTCCTCTTATTAAAGATGTTATTGGTCGTATTCGTTCAGATAATGAGGAGCTAAGGCGAGCACTTTCGAAAGAACGACCTGTAGAATGTTAAGGGAGGAATAAAGTTTGACTTCTGTTTTATTAGCGTCGGCTATTTTTATTGTGACGCTTATCTTAGTAATCTGGCAACCGAAGAATTTAAATATTGGTTGGTCGGCTTGTGGAGGGGCGATTGTTGCTCTTTTACTTGGAGTTGTTAGTTTTTCAGATGTAATGGATGTTACGGGCATTGTTTGGAATGCGACGTTAACCTTTATTGCGGTCATTATCATTTCCTTGATTTTAGATGAGATTGGTTTTTTTGAATGGTCTGCCTTACATATGGCAAGGGTAGCAAAAGGGAACGCTATTCTGATGTTTATTTATGTGTGTATGTTAGGTTCCATTGTGGCTGCTTTTTTTGCTAATGATGGTGCAGCGTTAATTTTAACACCGATCGTGTTGGCGATGGTTCGTTCTTTGAATTTTAATGAAAAAATGGTTTTCCCCTTTATTATTGCGAGTGGGTTTATTGCGGATACGACTTCACTCCCGCTTGTTGTAAGTAATTTAGTAAATATCGTTTCGGCAGACTATTTTGGGATAGGTTTTGTCGAATATGCGACTCGAATGATTGTCCCTAATTTCTTTGCCCTTGTTTCAAGTATACTTGTTCTTTTTCTTTATTTTAGAAAGAGCATTCCGAAACGATATGATTATTCGCAATTAAAAGAGCCTGTTTATGCGATTAAAGATAAAAAAATGTTTCGACTTTCATGGTTCGTTTTAGGAGTTCTTCTCGTTGGATATTTAGTGAGTGAATTTGTTCGAATTCCTGTCTCAATCGTTGCGGGAATCATTGCTTTTGTCTTTTTAATGATTGCAAGAAAAAGTCCAGCGGTCAAAACACGGACGGTTTTAAAAGGAGCCCCATGGAACATCGTCTTTTTCTCGATTGGGATGTATGTTGTGGTCTATGGCTTACGAAATGTTGGTTTAACCGATCTGTTATCAGATGTGATTCAAATGGCAGCTGATCAAGGGTTGTTTGTGGCAACGATGGGGATGGGCTTTATTGCGGCAATTCTTTCATCCGTGATGAATAATATGCCTACTGTGTTAATTGATGCGATTGCGATTGCGGGAACCGATACAACGGGGCTAACGAGAGAAGCGTTGATTTATGCCAATATCATTGGAGCAGATTTAGGACCGAAGATTACACCAATCGGCTCGTTAGCTACATTATTATGGCTGCATGTTTTATCGCAAAAAGGAGTGAAAATATCGTGGGGAACATACTTTAAAACGGGAATTGTGATTACACTACCCGTCTTGTTTATGACTCTTCTCGGTTTATATATTTGGTTATTAGTGATTTATTAG
>NZ_ALPT02000027.1 GCF_000292245.2 Alkalihalobacillus alcalophilus ATCC 27647 = CGMCC 1.3604
TAGGAATAAAAACAATCAATTAATGTAAAGTGACAAGTTATAAATATTAAAGTTATTGATGGTATAATACCATTAACAACTATTTTCAGTTTGGGGTGATGAAGAAATGAGCCAATTAGAGGATAATTGGGATAATTTGGATGGACAAATAGAAAGCGATGTAGAAGATTTAAATGAGGAGTTCAATGATTCCGAAGAAAAACCATTTGATGCTGATAGAATAAGGGTTGATGTAAAACCAATATCTGTGCATCAGATGTGTCAGATGATTGATGCTGATGGTGGTCAGATCAACCTAAACCCAGAATTCCAACGTAGGAAAGTATGGAAAGAAAGAAAAAGAAAATCTTTACTTATAGAATCATTAATGTTGAGAATTCCAATACCAGTTTTTTATGTCTATGAGGATGAAGATTCTGTATGGCATGTCGTTGATGGATTACAAAGAATGAGCACTATCTATGATTTTGTTAAAGGGAACTTTAGTTTAACGGGTTTAGAATATCTAAAAGGCAGTAATAGCAAGTATTTTGAACAACTAGATCAAAAGTATAAAAATAGAATAAACACTACTACGCTAACTATAAATGTGATTGATTCTCTTACACCATCACAAGTAAAATTTGATATTTTTAGAAGAATTAATACCGGAGGAGTTCCATTAAACGCCCAAGAAATAAGAAATTCAACAGCTAATAAAGAAACTAGGAAATTCTTCAAGGAGCTTGTTCAATTAGAGTCTTTTCAGAATGCCACAAATTCAATGAATGATCTAAGGATGCAAGGACAAGAATTAGCTTTACGCTTCATTGCTTTTTATAGGAATTATAATCTTAAAACCGGTGAAGTTATATATAAAAAAGGAATGGATACTTACCTAGATAATGCACATGATTGGTTAAATAAGTCTTCCGAGAATGAGCTAAGGCAACTTATAGATGTATTTAACAATGCAATGAATAATTCTGACCTTTTATTTGGAAAGTTTGCATTTAGAAGAATTACCTTAGATGATTTAAATCCAGAAATAGATACTAAATTAAATCCTATAAATAAATCCCTTTTTACATGTGTTAGCGTTATATTACATAATATCCCTAATAAAGAGTTAAGAAAGTTAAAAATTGGGGATGGTATGTTAGTTAGATTGGCAAAAGAGCTTCTGCGTAATAAAGACTTTGACGAATCATTATCAAAAGGTACAGGAGATCCCTCAAGAATAAAAATCCAATTTCAAACAGTTCAAAAAATTATTAATGAGGTAATTAGGGATGTTAAATAAATTATTTTTAAATAACTTTAAATGCTTTAGATATAATGAAGTGAATTTTAAACCATTAACATTTTTGGTCGGTGGAAACGGAGTAGGAAAGTCAAGTGTTATCCAATCTATTCTTTTAGCAAAGCAATCTATAGATAACATAAAATTAGATGAAGAGGTTCCAAGTAGTTTTGAGGTTAAACTTAATGGCCCTTATCTACTGAATTTAGGTCTTGCAAAGAATATACTATCTAGTAATGCAACATCTCAAACCATAAATTTATCTCTTCTGAATGACTTGAATGAGGAAACAAAAATTAACTACTCCTTTGATGGGAAATATGGGGAGCACTTACTAGAAGGGTCTTTTGAAACATTAAATAATAAAAGAAATATCCCCTTCAGCGAAAACTTTAGTTATATAAATGCTGAGAGATTAGGGCCAAGGCAAGCTCTTTCTATGGGACCATCATTTAATTTAGAAGTCGGGTTCAAAGGTGACCATACTTCACATTCTTTATTTAGAGCAGACAATATTAACTTACAAGTACATGAATCTTTAAAAATTCAACAGTCGCTAAGGTTTTCCAGACAAGTTGAGGCTTGGATGAGTCTGATATTCCCTGATCTACAACT
This sequence comes from Alkalihalobacillus alcalophilus ATCC 27647 = CGMCC 1.3604, assembly GCF_000292245.2. Taxonomy (GTDB): domain Bacteria; phylum Bacillota; class Bacilli; order Bacillales; family Bacillaceae_D; genus Alkalihalobacillus; species Alkalihalobacillus alcalophilus. Next base: position 1,898 of record NZ_ALPT02000027.1, read on the forward strand.
CGATTATAAAATGATTGAAGAAGTTAATATGGTTTCAATGAAGTATAAAAACGGAGCTTTAGATACTGACTTTTTTGCTGCTCCAAACAATGGATTTGGAATTAGCTATACACTGCCGATAATTGTCGCTGGTTTAATATTATCATCAAAAAATAATGGGGTTCTTGTTGTTGAAAATCCTGAAGCTCATTTACATCCTTTAGGTCAGTCGAGAATGGGCCGATTTTTAGCAGCATTATCATTGTCAGGAGTTCAAGTTATTATTGAGACGCATAGTGAACATGTAATAAACGGTTCTCGAGTTGATATGGCTAAAAGCAATCGAACCGAGGATCTTATGGTCAATTTTTTAGCAATTGAAAAAGATGGTGTAATGGTCCAAGAATTAACGATAAATAAGTTCGGTGAATTACTAGACTGGCCTATTGGCTTCTTTGATCAGGAACAACAAGACCTAAAAGAACTGTTTCTAATAAAGAGAGAAAAGAAGCAATGAACATATCATTAGTCCTGAAAAATGAATCCTTTAACCATATTGAAAATAAAAACCATGATGATCTCTATGAATTACTAATTGATCTCCAAGAAACTAAAGATAATATTAAAATTAGCGGGGAAAAAACATTTAGGAATGATGAAATATATAATGAAGAAATTAAAAAGGGAATAGAAATTTATAAAATAGTCTTTATGGAGGATCTTGACGGTATCTCCGTTGAAGAAGCGAAATTACTTTCGAAAATTATTAATCACACAACTCCTATGGACGATATCACTTACAATGACTTAAGCGGCAATATTGGAAATAGAAGTAATCCATTTGGTTTCCTGTGTTGTTTCTTAAACGATGATACTCCTTTGCATATTAATAATCCAACCCAAATTAGTTCAATAAGGAAGCATTATTTACATTTTATCACAGAACCAAGTAAATTCATCCAATCTTGTAAAATATGCTTTCCAAATCTTGCATTTCACGAAAGTGTTGCACAATCACTTAATAGTCTAAGTACTCCTTTAAATAACTACTCCCGTGAAATTATAAGACATCTAGAAGCTATTAATGATATTTTCCACCCATTATATAAAGAAACTAAACATGATGGGATGGTAGAAATTTTAAAGATTTTAAAAGCCCAAGCACCCTTAGAGTGTTCACTTGAAGGCGATGCAAAATCAGCTAGAAAAAGATTTCTATTTGAATTCATTAATGATTCGGGTGAGATTGAAGAACTAGTTTGTGAGCCTCATACTAAACTTGAGGGCACAGGAAACCCAGGTGACACTGAATACAGAACAGACCGTATTTACTTTCATGGTGGAAGGGAAAATATAGAAAGTGGAAAAACACTCATTGCACACATAGGGTGCCACTTATAAATCTGCAAAAATATTATTAGTTGGTCTAGATAAGGATTTTGAGATTTTATTTCTGAAAAGCTACCTGAGTGTAGGGTGTGTGCAATAAACTAGATAATTATACAAGAATAGCCATTATGGGACTTTTAACTGCTTGAGGTAACTTACCTTCTTAATATTGATTTGACAAGAAGCATATTAATAACATATAAAAGGAACACAAAATTCGTTACGAGGTTTTACTTACGTTTATTCTAATGTTTACTCAAAATTGTGTTCCTTCATTAAATTTTTGTGTATAAAAACTATAAGTGTTACTCTTCTAAATACTGCTAAGACTGGATACCAATAAACTTTGTATATCTTTAATAATAAAACATATAAAATAAACTTTTAGCTACCTTTAAATCACCACGGTGAACCGTATCACTAGTAAATGAGGTTTTTTAACCATTGCAAGGTCAGAGTATTAGTTATTTGATTAACAACCTTTGAGAGGAGAGGCTTTGACAAAGCCCACCTCTGATATGAAAAGCCGGTGACATTCTACTCATTTAAAATGTCACTGGCTTTCATGATCTTTATTTGTATTGGAACGGAAGTAGATAGCGTTCTTCTCACTGTTCCCGAAAATCATGCTCCACGTCAATCGCAAGGTGCCGAACTACCAGCCTAGTCGGTGGATTTCGGCTCTGCCACTACTTCCCATGGGAGTCTCCGTATGACCGTCCACTAGGGCATAGGGTAATCTTCATTTTTATAATTAAAGGTCCTAGCGTGAAGTGACTAAATTCCAAACGGAGAAATAAAGAACCGAAAAACAACTAAAATATGTTCTTTGAACTCGTTTTCTACTTTCTATAGCTAGTTATGTCTCAGCCTCTTTTCTTACGATTAGTCAAGAGGGTTGATTGAAAAACATTACTGAAGGTAACTATATCTTTTGAGTGAAAGGGGGTACCCCCTTTCACTCAAACATTTAAACATAACAAATAGACCTAACGATTTCCTTTTTTTCGAAAGGTCAATGTGCTATAGTTAATTAAATTGGGTTACGATTTTTGAGCTGGTAGTGCGGACTCATAATCGTACAATATGCCGTGTGTAATAAGCTGGAACGTCACTTTCAGGAACTTATTTATACACGCTATAATCGCGACCTTATGAGGCTTTCTCTGAGGTTGCGTTTTTAATTTATAATAATAGTCCACTAAGTGATTTGGTTTTTCTTTTGCCATAAGCATCGAGCAAATCATAAAAAACACTTTCGTAGCTTCTTATTCCCTCGTTTATTAATACGATCACGATATTGCATGTTACCAGATTGATAGCGCATAATATCGATGCCAGCGTAGGCGTTCAGTTGTTTAGCACTTTTAAAGCGGCGAATATGGCCTAGTTCGCCAATAAGTCGGCACGCTGTCGTATCTCCTATTCCTGGAAAAGAACGTAATACCTTATATTCTTTTTTCCCCTCTGACATAGCCACCATTTGTTTTACGAGCTGGTCCTTTTTCTCTATTAAATCTGCAATACGTCGAGCATAATCTCTTACTTGATCACAGCGAATGTCCGTTGGCTCAATTGCGGGATACGAGTTTTTCGCAACTTTTAATAAAATAACTGCCTTTTTCTCTGCACGCTCTAAAGATAAGTTTTTTCGGGTATTGCTTTTCAAGCGATTTTTGATGGTCGTTTTTGAATGTACTTGTAAAAGTGCTGGGTGTGGATAGAGCTGCACGACATTTAAAAATAATGCTGAACTCGGTGTAATCAGCTGTTCCAATTCCGGAAACGATAGATGTAAAATGGCATGCATTCGACTGCGTAATAGAATCATTTCTTCATCGATTTCATCATAGTAACGTGTAATCGCCCGCATCTGTTCATAATAGTCATTCTGTTGATATGTTGATTTACGGTCCATATTAAAATGGGTTTTCGCAAGCTCATGGGCATCGCTTAAATCCGTTTTATGACGACGCATCTTAGTCATTTGTAGATTCGCTTCGAGTGGATTCATACGGCAATATGGGTGACCGTTAATCGCTAGGAACTTTTCTACTGGTTTTGAGTAAATACCTGTTGCTTTGAATACAATCTCAGGGGCTTGTCCATCCAAAGCTGTCATTTCTTCAATACGTTGGTGAAGCCAATCAAAGTCGACACGTGTATGATTTAATTCCCCTTCGAATTCACATTGTTTATACCTATCATAAATGGCCATTGTACTTTTTCCTTTACTGACATCAAGTGCGATGACATGTTTCATATGAATCTTCTCCTTTTAGCCAATTATAGAAGTCTTCACAGCTCCTTGTCGATTCCATTTTCTTATACACGATCTCTTGGACCCAACATACTAAACTGATTCAAACAAGGGTGTGAAATTGGTCTGTTTTTAGTACGGACTCTTATTTGGTCCCAGAGGCTGGTCGACCTTCCTTCACTTCTACTATAAAAAAATAGTAGCACAAACCATGGCCTTGGTTTGTACTACTAATGTTAGTATGTTTATTTTGAAAAATTTACTTGACCTTAAAGTAACTTTAAGCTGTAACATTAGGTATAGGAGGTGCAATAATTGAGTAAGTTCATGAAAATACAAGATTTCTCTGAAACAACTGGAGTCTCCAAAAGTGCATTAAGATATTATGAGTCAATAAATTTACTACATTCTGTAGAAAGAAACTCCAGTGGCTATCGGGTTTATTCGGATGATCAAGTGGAAAAAATTAAGCTCATCTCTAGTTTACGGTTGGCTGATGTACAGATTAAAGACATTCAAGCATATTTAAAGGAAGAGGATGATAAAATCCGACAAAAAATGATGAATCGTTGGATCCAGTTGATAAAGGAAAGGTTAGATATCTTGAATGTAAGTTTAAGATATCTGGAAAGCGATTCAGCGAATAATCAACTTTATCTAATTGAAAAAAATGCGGAAACGATAATATGGTTCTCAGCCGAATCCGAAACTGGAAAGTTCAGAGAGCATTTTATCAAAAGAGGTAAAGAACTTGAAAATTTTAAAATTCCTATAAAAAGTTGTTATTTAAAATATTTATCTGGAAAAGAATTGATCAAAGCACAAATTGGTTTTCGTATACCATCTGAAATCCCAATAAGCGGACTGTCTGAAGTTGCTCTAATCGAACAGATGGATTCAAGTATATGTATTGCTTTACCGTTCAATGAACCGATAACAGAAATACAAAAAGGCTATCGAAAATTAATCAACTATGCAAACGACAATAAATGGATCCCAACAGGTCCTATACTAGAATGGTATCGTGGAGATGATTTCACAGATATCAATTTACTTTTGCCTGTCGCTCAAATGAATAAAAGAGAGGATATGTAAAGTGTATAAAAATGAAGAGTTGAATGTTAGAATAGCAGAATTAAGAGGTAACTATTACCAAATTGGTTTGGAACAAGGGAACGAATTAAAGTCATTACCAATCTTAAAACAACTGGAACAGCTTAAGGAATTGACGAAGAATTCCAATGTGCAATCGGCGAAACAAATAATTAGGAGTGCTTCACCAAATTTTTTTCAGGAACTAAAAGGCTTGGCAGCAGGTTTAGGCATGGATTTGGATTCGGCTATTCAACTTTTTAGTGGATATGATGTAGTATTTCCAGAAATGGGCTGTACTACATTGATAAATAATGGCTACTATGTTCGAAACTATGATTTTAGTCCAGAAATGTACGATGCAAGGCTTGTATTTATGAATCCTGTAGATGGCTATTCAAGTGTAGGATTTAGTCAGCAAGTTATTGGTAGACTTGATGGAATGAATGAAAAAGGCCTCGTTGTAGGCTTGCATTTTGTAAATAATAATCATAGGGAAGAGGGATTTATTGCAACGACTATTGTGAGAATGTTACTCGAACAGTGCACAAATATAGAAGAGGCGATAACCTTTATTACCAATATTCCTCATGGTTATTGTTACAATTACTCCATCACAGATCAAAGTGGAAAAAGTGTTTTAGTAGAAGCTGCTCCACAGCATCAGGTAATCAATTCCGTTAGTCCTCTCATTTGTACAAACCACTTTGAATCAGAAACACTAAGAGGGAAAAACAGGATGCAGATACAGGGATCAGTAAAACGGAAGGAGTATGTGAACTCCTTATTAAAAGAAAATCTAACAGCAATGTCTGCTTATTATCACTTTAATGAAGAAAGTTCCCCTCTATTTTTTAAATACTATAAAGAGTATTTTGGTACGTTACATACCGTTGTTTATTCACCAGAAGATTTAAGCATAATCATTGGAGTTGGCGGAAACAGTAAACCGATGGTGTTTTCTCTTATTGAATATATCGAGGGAAGAGCGAGTCTTCCTAAATTTATAAAAGGGATAATAAAGCATTCTTGATAAGATCGAGGTTTTCGAGGAGAAAGTATGGTTATACTTAAGGGTTTAAGGGAGCAAGAAAAAATTGTTTTAAAAGGTCAATCAAAATCGAGTAAATATAAATTAAAATAATGAGCCACAAATATTACAAGCAATTAAAAAATAATCTGAAACCTCATATACATACACCACGAAGAACCGTACCACAAGTAACTGCAAACCAATTTTTGAAATTTAATGAATGTTCATGACGCTTATGTTTATACGAAACGGTCTGGATGACACAAAAGGCGATTGCAGAGCTTTATCAAAAGAGTGTTAATACAGTTAATGAACATATTAAAAATATTTATGAAGAAGGAGAATTGTAGGAGTTAGCAACTATTCGGAAAAACCGAATAGTTCAAATCGAGGGTAAACGTGAGGTAGAACGAGAAGTTTCATTTTACAACCTCGGAATGATCCTTGCTATTGGCTATCGTGTTCGCTCACATAGAGGGACGCAATTTCGTCAATGGGCAACGGAGCGTTTAAATGAATATCTTGTCAAAGGCTTTACAATGGATGATGACCGTTTAAAAGAGATGCGTAATCTTGGACAAGACTACTTTGACGAACTTCTTGAACGGATTCGTGATATACGAGCATCAGACATTACAACTCCCTTTCCTTAATAGTCTTCCTGCTTATTCCTTCATCGACGTACTCTTTGGCAACTTGCCATCCGTGAAGTGCAGTATAGTTCCTTAAAGTTTGTAGGAACTATGGTAAGATTAATAGATGGAAAACTCTATCATGCAGATGCGGACTACAATAGATAAATGATAGAGCTCAATAATCTTAAGTAGGGTGTATTATGAATCGAAAAATCATTCTGACCTTTTTTTCAATGGCAATATTAGTTGTATTAGGAAGTGTATACATTATCAAATCACCTTCTCCAGGTGAGGTTTCATTAAAGATTATTAATCAAACGGATAAAGATATAGACGAGTTATTAATTACTTATAATAATGATATTGAAAATGGTGTTGAACTACCAATTGTTTATTCTAATGACGAATTAAAATATTTGGTTGATGTTAAGGAAACGTCTACTGAAGAGTTTTATGAGGGTTCAATGGAACTTACTTATTTAGATTCTAGTCAAATAATCATTCCTTACTTTGGAGAGACTTGGAGTGGCGAAGTAATCGTTGTTATAAACTCCATTGAAAATAATCAATTAGACATCACTATAGAGAAAACCGTTCAATTATAATAAAAAGAGGCTAGGACATAACTAGTTATAGAAAGGAGAAAACGAGTTCAAAGAACATATTTTAGTTGATTTTCGGGAGCGGTGAGTCGAACTCCATTCATCGCCATCCAATCCGTTCCAATAAATATAATGAAAGCCGGAGACATTTTAAAAGAGTAAAATGTCTCCGGCTTTTCATATCAGATAAGGGTTTTGTCTCTTAAATTGTCACGAGCAATCTTATCAAAAATAGTAAAAGATGGTCCCCAGCGTATTTTACCATTCTTTTGGTTCGTAGTTTAATTCTCTAAATAATTGAGTACGCTCTTTTTTGGACAAATCTTTCCATTGGCCAGGAGGGAGGTTGCCTAAATGAATATTCATGATTCGTGTTCTTTGCAATCGGTAAACGTCGTATCCGAGTTCAGCACACATGCGGCGAATTTGACGATTTAGTCCCTGTGTTAAAATGATTTGAAAATCAAATTTTGATAACTGAACAACTTTACAAGGGAGTGTTTTCGTCCCTAATATTTTGACACCTTCTGACATCTTTTTTAAGAATTCAGGAGTAATCGGCCTGTCTACGGAAACGATATATTCTTTTTCATGCTTATTTTCAGAACGTAGAATTTCGTTTACAATGTCACCATCGTTTGTAAGCAGTATTAAGCCCTCTGAATCTTTATCCAAGCGTCCAATATTAAAAACTCTTAATGGGTGGTTAACTAAATCAACAATATTTCCCTTTACGCCTTTTTCTGTTGTACTAGTAATGCCCACAGGTTTATTTAAGGCAATATAAACATTATTCCTTGCTACTCGAATTTGATTTCCGTCTACTCGTACGTCGTCGCCCGGTTCAACTTGGCTTCCGATCGTTGCCCGTTTTCCATTAATGGTTACTCTACCAGCCGTAATAAATTTATCAGCACCTCGCCTAGACGCTTTTCCTGATTCACTTATGAATTTATTTATACGCATATTGACACATCCTTAATCAGAGGATTGTTTGATTCGATACTAACTATACTTTATTTTAAGGATGAATCACAAACTTTTATTCCGGAGATTTAGAAGAAGTTAATGAACTTCAGTTGAGAAATGGAAAGAGCTGAAACGATTTGACGCCGTTTCAGCTCTTTCTCTTTATTTTTTTTCAGCAATTGCTTGCTCGTATTCTTTTCTCACTCGATGGAGAAGTTCAGAGTCTGTGAGCAAACGGTAACCAGTCGAGGTAAGTGATTTCGCTCCAGTGATCAGTGCCTGATTGCCTTGTTCTGATTTGGCCGCTTCTCTGAATTCGACCGTATGAGCAACGAGATCGTCTGGACCAATTTTAATATACCCATGGGCAGTGGGTACTTCATAGCTGATGTTTCCAGCGTCTGTGGAGCCTTTGCCTTTACGTTTTTCTGTATGCACGGTTTCGCCGAGTGCTTCGAGCTCTTCGTGTAAAGTTTGATCCAACACGGAATTGAGAACAAAATCTTTCACTTCATTTTGGAAACGCTCAATTTTCACAGTCGCTCCAGTCGCTAATGCGGCACCGTCAGCGACAGCCCGGACTTTCGTTGATACCTCTTCCGTCTTACTCCATGTTTCAGCTCGTATATAGAAGCGGGCTGATGCATACTCTGGAATAATGTTTGGAGCATCGCCGCCATGTGTAATAATGCCGTGGATGCGGACATCGGATGGGAGCTGTTGACGTAGGGCATTGATCCCATTAAATAATTGGATGACCGCATCAAGGGCATTGATTCCATTTTCTGGTGAGCCTGCTGCATGGGCAGGTTTTCCATAAAAATGAAAATCAAGTGGGTCAACGGCAAGTGTTTCACTAGTTAAGGCCGTTTTCCCTGCCGGATGAAGCATGAGTGCTACATCCACCTCTTTCAAAAAGCCATGTTTAACAAAACTTCCTTTTGCACTGCCGTTTGGTCCACCTTCTTCTGCAGGTGTACCTAGTACGACGACACGACCACCAGTATCAGGTAAGGCTTCTGCAAGGGCAATGCCAGCAGCCACACTTGTTGTCCCTATAATGTTGTGTCCGCATGCATGGCCGATTCCAGGTAGGGCATCATATTCGGCCAGAAATGCGACAGTTGGTCCGTCTTGGCCACTCTCCTTTACTGCATAAAAGGATGTTTCGTGTCCGGCAACAGCTGTTGTGACTTCAAAGCCTGCCTTTTTTAAAATCTCCACATGTTTCTCGCTGGCATACACTTCCTCATTTCCTATTTCAGGATTCGCATGAATGTCTTGGCTCGTTTTAATATAAAGCTCACGATTATTTTCGATGGAATGAAACAGTGCGTCTTTCGAGTAATTTGTAACGCTCATTGCAACTCCTCCTAAAGGTTTATTTTTTTAGTTCTTCAAAAGCGGCATCTAATTGTGCTTGAGTTAATTTAACAAGGATCGAACCGCCGTTTGTATCATCCTTGATTGCTTGTTCGATGTCCGCTTCTTGGTAAAGCTCCACAACACGTTTATAAGTTTTGTTCTCTTTATTTTCAGCACTTGTCGCAATGATGTTGACGTAAGGGTGGATATCGTCATTATCTTCATCTTCTTTCAAAATCGGATCATCAGCTGGTGATAAGCCTGCTTGTCCCGCAACTCCATTATTTATGATAGAACCCGCAACATCCGGTAGAACACGTGGTGTTTGTTGGGCAGTCATGGGGATGATCTCCAAGTTTAATTGATTTTCGGTAATCTTTGAAGGGTCGCCGAACATTCCAAAATCATCTGCCAGTTTAATTAAATCAGTACTCTCGAGGAGGCGGAGAGCTCGAGCTTGGTTAGAAGGATCATCTGGAATCGCAATTTTGTCCCCTTCTTTAAGTTCGGAAATATCTTCAAGCTTTTCGGAGTATAGACCCATAGGTGCAAACATCGTCGAACCAATTGGCAAAATGTCTTCTCCACTTTCTTTAACATATTGTCCAAGGAAAGCGATATGTTGGAATGCGTTAATGTCAATTTCACCATGTGCTAATGCGTTGTTGGGCAAGGTATAATCGGCAAATTCAATAAGTTCAATTTCAATCCCTTCTTTAGCAGCTTTCTCTTTTAAAAGCGGCCACTGAGCACCGTCTGCACCATTTACCCCAATTTTCACTTTGACGGGTTCATCCTCACTACTATCGGCGTTACTAATATTACTACCACAAGCAGCAAGAACTAAAACGGTTAATATAGTCAAACATAAAATCGAAAATTTCTTCATTTCAAAACAACTCCTAGTTTTATATTTTTGGGTAGATTAACGACGCATTATTTTTTTGAAAGGGTATTTCCAATCCATTGGGCCACTTGCACCAAGATAATCAAAATTAAAACCGTTACGAGCATGACACTACCATCAAAGCGTTGGTAGCCGTAAGTCATCGCGATATGTCCAAGGCCACCACCACCGACTGTGCCAGCAACGGCTGAAAAATCGATTAGCATAACCGTTACAAAAGTAAGGCCTAAAACGAGCGGGCCGAGTGCTTCAGGGATCAACACAGTGAAAATGATCCGAAGTGGACTAGCTCCCATCGCTTGGGCAGCTTCAATGACACAGGGGTCAATGCTGACTAAGTTATTTTCTACGACTCGGGCAATCGTAAAACTGGCGACAATGGTCATTGGAAAAATCGCGGCCGCTGTCCCGATGGTTGTTCCCATTACTAATCTAGTAAGCTGAGAAATCGCAACTAGGAAAATAATAAAGGGTATCGGCCGAATAATATTAATGATGATATTTAATACTTGAAAGATGATTTTATTTTCTAAAATATTATTTTCCCTCGTGACAAAGAGAAGTAGACCAAACGTAATTCCAATGATGGAACCAAAAATAAGGGTGGCGATAACCATGAAGAGTGTTTCCCCAGTGCCTTCGAGTATTCGTGGCCAAAAAGTGGTCCAATCAACATTCATGTTCTGTTACCTCCTCTAGTTCCACGATGGATTTTAGTGTACTTAATACGTTTTGAATCGCTGTCTGTTCTCCAATAAAGGAGATGATTAAGTTTCCAAATAGTTTTTCTTGTAGCTCTCGTACTGAACCGTAGACGATATTAAAATCGACCCCATGTTCTTTAGTAACCGTTGATAGAATGGGTTCATTGGAAACATCTCCTTTAAAGATGATTCGATACAATTTCCCACCACCTCGTGTTCGCCACTTTTCTAAAATTGTTTTAGATGGTAAGTCTTGCTGAACCGATTGAATAAATCGCTGGGTTGTTGGATGTTGCGGAGCAGTGAAGGTATCAAACACACTTCCGGCTTCAATGACCTCTCCGTTTTCCATAATTGCTACTTTGTCACAAATCGATTGGATCACATGCATTTCATGGGTAATTAATAAAATCGTGATCCCAAAATCTCGGTTTACTTTTTTTAATAACTTTAAAATATCAGCGGTTGTTTCTGGATCGAGGGCAGATGTAGCTTCATCACAAATAAGAATATCTGGTGAAGTAGCAAGGGCTCTTGCGATACCGACTCGTTGTTTTTGTCCGCCCGACAGTTGATCCGGGAAATCTTTTGCTTTATCGGCAAGTCCAACAAAATTCAATAATTCTGTTACACGTTCATTGATTTCTTTTTTTGGAACACCAGCCAATTTCAATGGGTAGGCAATGTTCCCAGCTACTGTACGTGAGTTAAATAAGTTAAAGTTTTGAAAAATCATCCCAATATTACGTCGTCTTGTTCGTAAGTCCTTAGAAGATAGCTTACTGACATCTATATCTTGGATAAAAACAGTGCCAGAAGTGGGACGTTCAAGCATGTTTACTAAGCGAAGCAGTGTGCTTTTTCCTGCCCCACTGAAGCCAATAATTCCGAAGATTTCCCCTTTGTTAATCGATAGGGAAACATTCTTAACGGCATGGACTTCTCGTTTTCCGAGAATAAAAGTCTTGGAAACATCTATAAATTCAATCATGTGTTGACCTCCTGAAGAGTTCTTCAATTCTATGTAGACAATGATGCATCCATCGAACTTTCTAAACTAGATTCGAAAATGAACAATCTATTTCATCACAACACCTAACAAAAATCTCCAACAAAAAAATCCCCCCTTTTCTCAATAAATAAGAAAAAGAAGGATTCTATAAAAAAGCACGATCTTTTTCTCATCTTTCAAATGCCTAAGCATTTGTAGGAGTTGGCACAGTTTTCTAATATAGAATCTGTTGCCGAGACGTCATAGGGCCTTTCCCTCGATCTCTCTTGATAAGAAAATGATGTATAGCTATTCGATTGTTACAAGAATTAATTTTCATCTTAGAGGGATTATGTAAAAAAGTCAACAAAAACTTTTATAAGATAAGTTTAGCTTTAAATAATTATACTAATATACCAAGTGTCAAGTAGAATAAAAGAATAGCGAGCAGGTAAAAAACAACAATGTAGTTAAGCCATTTTTCAATGGAGTGTTCTATAAATAAAATACGATTAGACAAATAGATAAACGTATGTCATATCTTTAGTTTACAAACATTTACTCTATGTAAAACGACAAGAAATATTTTAAATTTCTAACAATAGTGCTACAATGTGATTAGGTAATTAATCCAGAAATGATGTATGACAACTTGTGTTTACATTCTTTCTGCGAATTTTAACGTATAAGGAAGGAAAACATGACGAACAAACAAAATACAACGGACGTTATATTAATTGGTGCCGGAGTCATGAGTGCGACTTTGGGGATACTTCTGAAAGAATTAGTACCGGATTGGAATATAAAAGTATTTGAGAAGCTTTCAAACGCAGGAGAGGAAAGCTCTAACGAATGGAATAATGCAGGAACAGGGCATGCGGCACTGTGTGAGCTTAATTACACGAGTGAAAATCCGGATGGATCTGTCGATATTAGTAAAGCGATAAAAATTAACGAACAATTTCAAGTTTCTATGCAGTTTTGGTCTTATCTTGTTAATCATAATCTGATTCAGAATCCAGAAGATTTTATCAGATTATTGCCTCATATGAGTTTAGTACAAGAGCAACAAAATGTCGATTTTTTAAAAAGGCGTTTTAAAGCGCTTTCAGAAAATCCTTTGTTTAAGGGAATGGAATTTTCTGATGATGCCAAGAAGCTGATGGAATGGATTCCGCTAATTATGAAAGATCGTCCAGCGGATGAAGTGATTGCGGCCACTAAAATTGATTCAGGGACAGATGTCAATTTTGGAGCTTTAACGCGCAAGATGTTCGATCGATTAGAGAAGCAAAGTGTCGAGATTAACTATAATCATAGTGTCACAAATATAAACCGTACGAGTGATGGCTTGTGGGAATTAAAAGTACGGAATCATGAAAACGGTTCTCTTGACCATCATAAGGCTAAATTTGTCTTTATCGGTGGTGGTGGCGGAAGTCTTCATTTGTTACAAAAATCAGGTATTCCTGAAGGTAAGCATATTGGAGGATTCCCGGTTAGTGGAATCTTTATGGTCTGTAATAATCCAGATGTGGCAGAGCAGCATCATGCCAAAGTATATGGGAAAGCTAAAGTTGGGGCACCGCCAATGTCTGTCCCACACCTGGATACACGTTTTATCGACAATAAAAAAATGCTGCTCTTCGGACCGTTTGCCGGTTTTTCACCTAAGTTTTTAAAATACGGGTCGGTATTTGATCTGTTAACATCGGTAAAACCAGATAATTTGGTTACGATGTTGGCGGCCGGAGCCAAGAACATGTCGTTAACGAAATACTTGATTCAGCAAGTGATGTTAACAAAGGAACAACGGATGGAAGAGTTACGTGAGTTTATTCCGAACGCTAAAAGCGAGGATTGGGAGTTAGTAGTCGCCGGTCAACGTGTGCAAGTCATCAAAGATACGGAAGCTGAAGGAAAAGGAGCCCTTCAATTTGGAACCGAAGTCATTAGTGCAAAAGATGGTTCGATTGCGGCCTTATTAGGAGCCTCTCCAGGTGCTTCCACTGCCGTTCATGTGATGCTTGAAGTCATCCAAAAATGTTTCCCACAACATATAAAAGAGTGGGAACCGAAAATAAAAGAAATGATTCCATCCTATGGTGTGTCATTAATGGATAATCCTGAGCTTCTTGAAGAAATTCATGCTTCAACAGCAGAGTCGCTCGGCTTAAACGACAATAACCAAACAGATTCAAAAAGAAATTCTCGTTTTTTAAAGCAAGCATAGTATGAGGTCATTTTTAATAAGAGTGATAGAAGCGTCAAAGTACAGTTCATTGTCTTTGATGCTTTTTTTAGGTTCGTAATAATAGGTATCCCTGATTTATTTGAAGCTTTAACATGGGCGATTATAGGTCAACAAATTAATTTAACATTTGCTTATACTTTAAAGAAGCGGTTTGTCGAGCACTTTGGTGAAAGCCTAACTTTTGAAGGAGATAATTTCTGGGTATTCCCATCTCCTGAGAAAATCATAAGTATAAAGGTAGATGAGTTGAGAGACCTTCAGCTTGTCGTCAAAGTCTCGTAAAACGAGATAGTCGACAAGCTTTTTTATGTTGAGAGAGTAACCGTGCTAAACTATATTATTTAGCATATAGTAATTATTGGATAATTTTCTTTAGGAAAACATACATATCAAGTAAGTTGATTAAAACAGCGAAAGTGACATCCCTTATAATTTAAGCTATAATAATGAACGTTGTAATCACCTTTCAACCGATAGAAAGGGGTTTTTTTATGATTAAATTACGTCATGTTAGTAAAAGTTATGCACGGTTTGAGGCTGTTAAATCGGTATCTTTAACGATACATAAAAGAGAGATTTATGGGATTATTGGGGCAAGTGGAGCCGGTAAATCAACCGTACTACGGTTAATTAATTTGTTGGAAACACCAGACAGTGGAGAAGTGGAAGTGAATGGTCAAACGTTAACGAGTTTGAGCAGTCAAAAACTTCGCCAAGCTCGGAAATCGATTGGGATGATCTTTCAGCATTTTAACTTAGTGGCTAATAAAACGGTTTATGAAAATGTTGTCGTCTCATTAGAACTGGCTAATTATCCAAAAAAGGAACGAAAAAGCCGAGTGATTGAGTGTTTACAATTTGTTGGACTGGAAAGCTTTATTGATAAATATCCAGCTCAATTAAGTGGGGGACAAAAGCAACGTGTTGCCATTGCGAGAGCGTTAGCAAATAACCCGCAAGTTTTGTTATGTGATGAACCGACCTCTTCTCTTGATCCGAATACTACGGCTGAAATATTGCGTGTATTAGAAAATATTAATAAAAATCTTGGTGTTACGATTGTCGTTGTTAGTCATGAGATGGACGTGATTAAAAGTATCTGTCATCGTGTCACGGTCATGGCCGATGGAGAAGTTTATGAGACGATTTCAAATGAGCGAAAAGGAATCCCTCAAATCGGTATGGATCCTAAATATTTTGTCAAACAGCTAACTAAGGGCGGTGAAAGTGACCATGCCTGAAATATTAGTTCAATATCAAGCTGTAATTTGGCAGGCTATTGGCGAAACTTTTATTATGGTGGGTATTTCGATTCTAGCCGCGGTTCTAGTAGGACTTCCAGTTGGAACCTTGCTTTTTTTTACTAGAAAGGGGCAAATTCGTGAGAACCAATTTGTATACTCAACGTTTAGTTTGTTGGTTAATATCATCCGTTCTTTTCCTTTTTTATTGTTAGTAGTCTTCTTAATCCCATTTACAAGAATGATCATTGGGACGGCAATGGGGACCGCTGCGGCAACGGTTCCGTTATCGATTATTGCTATTGCCCATTATGCTCGTTTAGTTGAACAGTCTTTATTAGAAGTACCAAAGGGCGTTATAGAAGCGGCCATTTCAATGGGAGCTTCTGTAAGGGAGATTATGTTTAAGTTCCTTTTTGTAGAAGCTCGTTCAGGACTTGTGCTTGCGTTAACGACTTCGATTGTTAGTTTTATTTCTTATTCGACGATCATGGGAGTGGTCGGCGGAGGTGGGATTGGGGATTTTGCGATTCGATACGGCTATCAACGATTTCAAACTGATTTAATGCTATATGTCATTGTGATTATGGTCATACTGGTACAGCTCATTCAATTTACAGGGACAACTGTATCCAGGATGATCGACAAAAGATAAATAATAGGAGGTAATAAAATGAAAAAAATACTTGCTCTAATGTCGATATTTATATTAATTTTAGCAGCTTGCACCCAAAATAATGAAACGAACGATGGTGGAGATGTAGCTGAACAAGAGGTGGAAGAGGTAACGTTAAAAATTGCTTCGCTAATCCCGCCAATGACAGAAATCCTTGAGTTGATTCAACCAACATTGGCAGAAGAAGGTATTGAGCTAGATATCCTTGTTTTAAGTGATAATGTTCAACCTAATAGTGTTCTTGCAGCAGGGGAAGTAGATGCAAACTTCTTCCAGCATGTACCGTATATGGAGGAATTCAATCGAAACAACGCGGCAGAGATTGTGCCAATCGTGCCTATTTATTTCGCTAATTATGGTATTTATTCAAAAGAGTATGATTCAATGGACGATTTACCGGAGGGTGCTACAATTGCGATTGCCAACGACATTTCAAATATCGATCGTTCATTGGCATTGCTCGCTCAACATGAAGTTATCACGTTACAAGAAAAAACAGATACTTATTATACACAAGCTGATATTATCGAAAATCCCAAAAACTATAATTTTGAAGAAGTCGACTTATTAATGCTTGCGAGAACATATGATGATGCAGATGCAGTTGTGATGACTCCTGCGTACGCTTCACCACTTGGATTAACACCAAAAAGTGATGCGCTACTTACGGAAGGAATCGATAATGAATTTGCGATTACATTAGTCGCACGTGAAGACAACAAAGACTCAGCTCCGATTCAAAAGCTAGCTGAAGCGATGACAAGTCCAGAAGTACGCGAATTTTTAGAAGAAAATTATGAAGAAACGGCAATTCCAGCCTTTGAATAAGGTTTAAAGTAAAGGACGATTCGAGTTGTATTGACAACAATGAATCGTCCTTTTCTATTGAATGGAGTACTTTCGCTAATTTAATCTTTAAAAGCAGCACTATTGATGCTCTTACAGAATAAGTTAATGAAAAGTGGAACGAATGGAGGGCAAGCTGATGAAAAGGTGGTTCAAAGAGTTTTTCTTTTATCCAGACGTGCTTGTCATGGTGATATTACTTGCTGTTGGTCTAGTGTGGACGGTGCCACAGTTGGCGAGTGAAGAACCCTCGACTTGGCTTAAACAACATACAGAACCGTAGGAATCGACGGGGATAGCTTGGTCTATAAGAGAAACCTCTGTCGGCAAAGAAATGCGCTGGCAAGTACGCTCTGTTCCCAAGAATCTCCCACTTCAAGCGTTAGCTAAGTAGCGAGTAGTTCAACCTGTTTACTTCTTTTCCTCATAACTAAAGTAATCAAAATCGGCATGTAGATTAGCGCCAGATGTATCTTGGCATTGCATTCCAACGAAGGCTCCGGTAAAAAAGCCTCCACCTTGAATATAATCGTCTGATAGTTTATAGGATTCAAAGTCGATCTCGATTTGAGTCCAGTTTGTACCGTCAAATGAGTAGGAATAGCGATAAACGTCCGTTTCGACATCAACGCGTAAAGAAACGTATTCGACTTCATCTGGTATGACAATTTCGCGATTTAATAAAGGTCGAGCAAAAGTGAAATTGTCGCATGTCATGAGGTCAAGAATTCTTCCCTTTTCTTCATGCCAAGTGATTTGCAAGGCGGTCCAGTTTTGGGTGTTGTAGTAGTTTACAAGGCCAGCAGCTTGCTGAAAGCTTTCAGGGTTAAATTTTACTTTTGTTTCAGCATGAAAACGGAAATGTTGCCATCTTCTAGCGGCAAAAGCCTGTGTAAACTTAGATGTAAGAGACTCTTTCCCATAAAGGCGTAAATGTCCTGGGTTATCTTTAAGGGAGAGGATATTTTCTCCTAAGGGGATACGTAATGATTGAAAATGAAGGCTCAGCTCTTCAGCATCAAAGTCATCTTTTACGCTGTCTTGTTCCCATGGAGTTTCTGGAATATCAGGACCTTGTATTTCAAGAGCTGGTTCGTTTCCACCGACAACGTAAGGCCAGTCGTTTTGCCACTCTAATCTTTGAATCGCCGTTTCACGACCAAGTGGACAATATCCGCGTGGCAGCAATAAAGCCTGTCCTTCCCTTGGTAATGGTCGACCTGTTAAATGGACAAGGAACCACTCATCGGTATGCGTTTGGACAATAGAGGCATGTCCTGCCTTTTGTAATGGGTTCCTTGGCGAAGTGTAAGAGGTGATCAATGGATTCTCTGGATGAACTTCATAGGGTCCCCAAATATTTTTAGAGCGAGCAATCGTCGCTTGGTGCTCAAATTTTGTGCCACCTTCAGCGGTTAGTAAGTAATAATAGTCACCAATTTTGTATAGGTGAGGTGCTTCCGTTAATTTAATATCTGTCCCTGTAAAGATGATTTCTTTTTTACCAACCAATTTTTGTTTTTCTGGATCAAATTCTTGGAGAACAATTCCGTAAAAGCTGTGATTAGGTAAACGATGATCCCAAACCATATTAACAAAATATTTTTTGCCATCCTCATTATGAAAGAGGGAAGGATCAAATCCAGAGCTGTTTAAATGAACGGGTTCAGACCATTCACCATCAATTGTTTCACATGAAACAAGATAATTATGACAGTCCTTCCATTGTCCTTCCGTTACTTTTACATCGGTATAAATCAACCAAAATTTCCCGTCAGAGTAGGAGAGGGCAGGGGCCCAAACGCCACCTGAATCAGGGTTTCCACTCATATTTAATTGACTTAGTCGATTAAGCGGTCTCGAAACAAGACGCCAGTTTTTTAAATCCTTGGAATGGTAAATTCCTACTCCTGGAAACCATTCAAATGTGGAAACTGCAATATAATAATCTTCACCTGCACGGCAAATGCTCGGATCAGGATTAAACCCTGTTAGGATTGGATTTTGAATGAAGGACATGATAATTCCACCTCTCATAAGTGATTAAGTTAAAAAAGCTATGTTTGTTAGTTACTTCCTAAGTTAATCTTGATGAAGTTTTCCGTTGAAAAGGCTGCTACACCAAGTGCGGCAGAACGTTTTTCTAATTCAGAAAATTGCAGGTTCAGATTAGCTTGATGATTTGTTAAAGAAGACTGCTCTAGTTGAATCTTTAATTCTTCTGATAGCCATTTTTGCAGGGAGGCTAAGCGATTGCCAATAATAATTTGTTCAGGGTTAAAAATGTTAATGATATTATTTAGTCCAATCGCTAAATTTCGCCCAAGCTTATGAATGAGTTCAATGGTTTTTGCATCACCAGACTCAGCTAATGCAATTAAGGATTCAAGTGATAAATGGCTGTTGTCGGGCGTTGTAATCCCTTCATTTCGGGCTGACTGTAATAAAGCTTTTTCTGAAGCGAATAACTCCCAACAGCCTTTACTACCACAGTTACAAGGTGGTCCATCCGTATTAATCGTCATATGACCGAGCTCTCCAGATAAACCATTCTGTCCTAAATAGAGTTGGTTATTTAAAATAAGGCCAACACCAATCCCAATTCCACCACTTATATAAATAAGGTTAGTGAACTCTTGACCAGCTCCAAATTTCTTTTCCCCGTAAGCACCAGCATTCGCTTCGTTATGAATCGTAACAGGGAGGTTATACTTCTGTTCGATCACACTTTTTAAATTAATATTTTTCCAGTTGAGGTTAGGGGCGAGGAGAATTTCTCCATCTTTACTTACCGTACCAGGAACACCAATTCCAATCCCAACAATGCCATAGGGACTTTTAGGAACGGCGGCAAATAGGTCATCAATCACATTAAATAAAACCTCAGTCGTTTCTGAAAAAGTTAATTCATGAATCTCAATTTGTTTTTCATAACAAATCTTCCCTTGTAAATCAGTAAGAATAGCAAGGACATAATTAACGCCAATATCAATCCCAATTGAGTAACCAGCTGCTTGATTAAAAAGAAGCATAACAGGTCTTCTGCCACCACTTGAAATTCCTGGACCAGATTCGAGGATTAACTCTTCTTCTAATAGTTCACTAACTAATGAAGAGACAGTTCCTTTGTTAAGCCCTGTTTGATTCGCTAAGGCTGCTCTTGATATCGGGTAGGAATTCTTAATGGAGTTGAGGATAAGCGATTTGTTTCTTTGTTTGACTACATGTTGATTATATGTCTGAATCAAATAATCACTCCTTCTATAGTAAATAGCACTCGTTGTTAATCATTATAGTATAAACGAGTGTAAGTGCTTGCTAATACTTAAAATATAAAATCTATAAAGTTATTATACACTTAGTTTATCCACTAGACAAACGATGTTTTGCGTGATATTCTAAATTTGTAGTTAGGCTAAACTACGTTATACATTCAAGGGGGGAAATGCAATGGTTAAAAGGAAAGCGGTTACAAGTATGGTGGCGATATTTATGGTATTGCTCTTAGCGGTTGGTTGCTCTAATTCTTCCGGTGATGATACAGGTAGCACAGAAGGAACAGCAACAGTTGATTTTATGCATTTATGGCCACAAGGTAGCTCGGCTGAACACTATCGAATTGTCAATGAGATAATCGCAGACTTTGAAGAAGAAAACGAGATTAACATTAATTTACAAGTATTAAGTAATGAGCAATATAAGGATCAAATTACGATTTTATCAGCATCAAATGAACTTCCTGATGTTGGTATGACTTGGGCAGCAGGTTATTTAGATCCATTTGTTGAAGGAAATAAATTTACTCCATTAGATGATCTATTAGGTGATGGGTTAAGAGATGAATTTGTTGCTGGAACACTAGAAGCGTATGAAAAGGATGGGCAAACATATGGATTGCCTCTTGAGCTAAATACGGTATATGTCTATTATAATCAAGCGATTTTTGATGAACATAATTTAACAGCACCAGAAACATATGAAGAGTTAGAGCAAGTAGTAAATACATTAAATGAAAATAATGTAAATCCGATTGCATTAGGAAATCGTGATCGTTGGACAGGTTCGATGTGGTATATGTATTTTGCTGATCGAATTGGTGGAAGTGATACATTAACAAGTGCCATTGATCGTTCTGGTTCATTCGAAGACCCAGCATTAGTAGAAGCAGCTGCAAAAGTTCAAGAATTAGTAGAGAACGATTCATTTATTAGTGGCTTTAATGGATTAGCAGATGAAGAAGCGAAAAGCATGTTTATGAATGAGCAAGCAGCTATGTATATGATTGCTACTTGGGATCTGCCTAACTTTACAACTAATGAAGATGTACCACAGGAATTCAGAGACAGTGTTGGTTATTTCAAATTCCCAACTGTAGATGGAGTAGGAGATACAAATAGCTTCGTTGGTGGACCTGGTGTTGGTTTATTTGTAAGTGAAGATTCAGATGTACAAGAAGAAGCGAAACAATTTGCGAAGTATTTTGTTGAACAATGGGGAGAGAGAGCGGTATCAGAAGCGGGTGTTCTTCCAGCAACTATCGTTGATGGTGATAGCTTAGATTTACCAGATATGTATGTTGAAGTATTAAATGACTTAAATGAGGCGACGAATTTAACGCTGTATGCAGATGTACAAATGTCAGCAGCTGCCGCTCAAACTCATTTAGATTTAATTCAATCACTATTTGGTTTACAAATAACACCTGAGGAATTTGCAGAGTTACATGAAAGGGCTTTATCTGAAGAATAAAAGGTTTTGCTTTTAATAAAGGGCTATTTCTCGATTAGAATGGCCCTTTTCCACTCTTATAATTGGGGTTGTGTGAAATGAACAAAGTAATGTCCAATAAGTGGTTTATAACACTGTATCTATTACCAGCATTGTTATTAGTAGGTATATTAATCTTTATCCCACTTGTTTTAACAGGTTATTACGGACTGATGCGATGGGATGGAATCGGTGCGATGCAGTTTATCGGGCTCGATAACTATATAAATGTGGTTCAAGACAGCAAATTTTGGCAAAGTGCCGGCCACTCCTTTATGTTAGCTCTTTTTTCTACTTTGAGCTTAGTAATTTATCTACTTGTTTCAATGATTTTAGCTTCAAAAATTAAAGGGGCCAACCTTTTAAGAAAGTTATATTTAATACCAATGCTCTTATCGTCGGTTGCCATTGCCCAGCTTTGGATCAAAGTATATAACCCATCAAATGGGATGCTAAATACGATATTAAGCTGGTTTGGTGTTCAAAATCCTCCTTTATGGTTGGCGGATCCGAACATTGTTTTATATTCAATCTTTATTCCGATTCTTTGGCAGTACGCTGGTTTTTATATTTTAATTTATTATGCGGCATTAAAAGGAATACCAGAGTCGATTATTGAAGCGGCAAAAATTGATGGAGCCAACCCAATTCAAATCGCTTATCGGATTAAACTCCCTTTAATTATGGGAGTGGTGAAGGTGACGATTGTCCTTGCAGTTGTCGGATCACTAAAGTACTTTGATTTGATTTATGTAATGACCGGAGGAGGGCCAAACGGTGCGAGTGAAGTAATGGCCTCGTACATGTATAAGCTTGCTTTTGGAAATTACAACTTCGGATATGGTAGTGCAGTAGGGTTTATGCTACTTGTTATTACATTAGTCGTCACCTATATCGTTCGAAAAGTTACGGCCGATAAAGAAGAAATTCAATATTAATGGGGTGATTTGATGAGGAAATTAGGCTATTTTTTACTTTATTTCTGTTTAATTGGTGTCGCCATATTTCAAGTCTTTCCGATTGTCTGGTTATTTCTTTTCTCATTAAAGGATAATCGTGAAATATTTGCAGGTAATCCTTTTGCTTTGCCACAACAAATTAAATGGGAAAATTATTTAAGTGTTTGGGAAGCGGGAATTGGCAGTTACTTTTTTAATAGTATTTGGATTACAGGTGTCGCCATTCTCTTAACACTATTGTTCGCTAGTATGGCCGTGTTTGTTATTACGAGAATGAATTGGAAGTTAAACAAACTTGTATTAGGAATATTTATGATTGGCTTAATGATTCCGATTCATTCCGCCCTTATTCCACTGTTTAGTATGTTTTTGAATGTTAATTTAATTGATAATCCGTGGTCGATTGTTCTTACTTATACAGCCTATAACTTACCAATTACGATGATGATTCTTTTAGGATTCTATTATACGATTCCTAAAGAAATAGAAGAAGCGGCTATTATTGATGGAGCTTCATTACACCGTTTATTCTTTACGATTATTTTACCATTAACGACGCCAGTCCTTTCGACAACGGCAATCATCAATATGATTTATAACTGGAATGAGTTTGTTTTTGTTAATACTTTTATTAGTTCTGATAAATATAAAACATTAACGGTAGGGATACAGAATTTTGTTGGACAGTATATGACAGATTGGGGAGCAATTGGAGCAACACTCGTTATTAGTGTTTTACCGATTTTAATTGCTTTCTTATTCTTTAGTAATAAAATTGTTGAAGGCATTTCATCAAGTGCAGTCAAAGGGTAGGACAAAATGGAGCTAACTTTGTCCTAGTTGTTGCTTATCTTGAATTTTGTTAAAAGCTTTAATGGCAAACCAAAGGGTAAGAAATCCATAAAAACTAGCTCCAAAAATAAAAGCAATTGCTGGAAAGACATAAACAATCAACGAAGAGGAACCTATGCTAATGAGCATGGCCAACGATTGCAGCGGGCTTACGAGCATTATTAAAAAAGTATTTTTGATAAGAGGTAGAGTCTTAAGCTCAAAGTGGACGTAGGCTGGAAATAAATAAAAAAGAAACAGGACAAATAATATCATTCCAGCAAAAAGTGGAGCAGTCGCCCAGGTTAGTTGTTGTCCGATGTTCAAATATAAGAAAAAGAGGTTATAGCCAATAATAACAAAGGCGATATAGATCCAAATGGCTAAAAGGTTACCTTTTATAAATTCAGCTTTATAAACCTTCCAAAAGCTAGGGAAGATTGGCTGGTCATGCTCACCGATAATCCATTTTCTTATGACGGTAAACATCGCAATGGTTGCAGGGAAAAGGCCAAAAATAACGGCTCCTACAAGAGTGAAAGCGATCCATAATAAATTGATGTAGGCAAATCGTGTGATCCATTCTAATAGACGATAGAGTGCTTGGCTCATAGCTGTCCTCCTTATCAATGCTGCTTTTATTATATAGGAATGAATGAAGATTTTAAATCAAGTTTAGCTACTTTGTTTGTCTAATCGACAAACCTAAAATATATTTGAGGAGGAATTTACAATGACTTATTTTTCTAACATGTCCAAAATTCAATTTGAAGGTGCAAAATCAACGAATCCTTATGCTTTTAAGTTTTACAATCCGAACGAAATGATTGATGGCAAAACGATGGAAGAATATTTAAGATTTGGTGTCGCCTACTGGCATACTTTCACAGAGGATTTATCGGATCCATTTGGAGCAGGAACAGCAGTTAGACCTTGGAATCATTTGCAAGGACTTGACTTAGCGAAAGCGCGTGTGGAGGCGGCTTTTGAATTTTTTGAGAAGTTAGGTGTACCGTATTTTTGCTTCCATGATATTGATATTGCTCCTGAAGGGGACAGCTTACAAGAAAGCAATAAAAACTTAGACGTTATCGTAAGTATGATTAAAGATTATATGAAAGATAGCAAAACCAAACTGCTTTGGAACACAGTGAACAACTTCTCTAATCCTCGCTTTGTACATGGAGCTGCTTCGTCTAGTAATGCGGATGTGTTTGCGTATGCAGCAGCCAAAGTGAAAAAAGGTCTTGAAGTGGGTAAAGAGCTTGGAGCAGAAAACTATGTGTTCTGGGGTGGACGTGAAGGATATGAAACGCTTCTAAATACAAATATGAAATTAGAGTTAGATAATCTTGGCCGTTTCTTCCATTTAGCTGTTGATTATGCAAAGGAAATTGGCTTCGATGCCCAATTTTTAATTGAGCCAAAACCAAAAGAGCCAACCTCTCATCAATATGATTTTGATGTAGCGAGTGGGTATGCGTTTTTACAACATTATGGTTTAGAGAAGCAATTTAAATTTAATATTGAAGCGAATCACGCGACATTAGCGGGTCACACATTTGAACATGAACTTCATTATGCTCGTATTCACGGTATGCTCGGTTCTGTTGATGCGAACCAAGGTCATCCACTATTAGGATGGGATACAGATGAATTCCCGACAGATTTATATGCAACAACACTTGCGATGTATGAAATCTTAAAAAATGGAGGACTAGGTAGCGGAGGTTTGAATTTTGATGCGAAGGTGAGAAGAGGATCATTTGCACCCGAAGATTTATTTGAAGCTCACATTGCTGGTATGGATAGCTTTGCGATTGGATTGAAGGTGGCGAAAAAGCTACTTGATGACAAAGCGCTAGAAAATATTATTGAAGATCGTTATCAAAGCTTTACCGATGGAATTGGTAAACAAATTGTTGATGGTACAGTTGGTTTGAAAGAGCTTGAGGAATACGCGTTAAATTTAGGTGAAATTAAACAAACATCTGGCAAATTAGAGCGTATCAAGTCGACAATTAACCAGTATTTATTAACAGCTTATGCTGAATAATTTCTAATAAACGATGGCTGGATGTGATAACGATGAAATATGTTTTAGGAGTTGATTTGGGGACGAGTGCAGTTAAAATTGTACTCGTCAACCAAGCTGGAGAAGTTGTTCATGAAGTTTCAAAAGATTATCCTTTAAAGCAAATAAAGGCCGGGTTTAGCGAGCAAAACCCAAATGACTGGGTAGAGCAAACGCTTGCTGGACTTTCTGAGTTGGTGGCCAGTTTTGAAGGAAACGCTGAAGGGATTGAAGGGTTAAGTTTTTCTGGACAAATGCATGGTCTCGTATTATTAGATGAAGATCACGAGCCGCTTCGAGACGCAATCCTTTGGAATGATACAAGAACAACTGAGGAATGCCGAGCGATTTATGAAACATTAGGTCAAGAAACTTTATTGGAAATTACGAAGAATCCAGCTTTAGAAGGGTTTACTTTGCCAAAGATTTTGTGGGTCAAAAAACATGAACCTGAGTTATTTGCGAAAGTGAAGACCTTTTTATTACCAAAGGATTATGTGCGCTTGAAGTTAACTGGGAACCTACACATGGAATTCTCAGACGCAGCTGGAACACTTCTATTGGATGTAACGAATAAAAGGTGGAGTGAAAAACTTGCAAGTGTATTTGAGCTAGAGGAAAGCTTTTTCCCTCCGTTAGTCGATTCTCATCAAGAAGTTGGTCTTATATTAGCTGAAGTCGCTGCTCAAACGGGTCTCTCCGCTCAAACTCGTGTGTTTGCTGGAGGAGCGGATAACGCGTGTGGTGCGATTGGAGCAGGAGTGAATGAAGAAGGAAAAACGCTTGTAAGCATTGGCACTTCTGGTGTTGTTCTCTCTTTTGAGTCAGGTAGTGATAAAAATTTTGCGGGAGAGGTTCATTATTTTAATCACAGTGTACCAAATAGCTTTTATACCATGGGTGTTACGTTAGCAGCCGGTTACAGCCTTAGTTGGTTTAAAGATACTTTTGCAAAAGAGGAAAGCTTTGATCTCCTATTGGCTGGAGCTAAAGAGGTACCGGTCGGTTCAAATGGGTTACTTTTTACTCCTTATCTTGTTGGGGAAAGAACACCACATGCGGATTCTGCAATTCGTGCGAGTTTTATCGGCATTGATGGTTCTCATGAACGGGCACATTTTGTTCGTGCTGTTATAGAAGGAATTACCTTCTCATTAAATGAGTCGATTGAGATATTTAGAAGTTATGGCAAAAAAATCGATACGATTACTTCCATTGGTGGCGGTGCTAAAAGTGATTTATGGTTACAAATCCAAGCGGATATCTTTAATGCAAAAGTCGTGAAACTTTCAAGTGAACAAGGGCCAGGGATGGGTGCTGCCATGATCGCCGCATACGGCTGTGGCTGGTTCAAAACATTGAAGCAATGTGGAGATGCCTTTTTACAGGTTGATAAAGAGTTTGAACCGAGTGAGGAAAACGTCAAAACGTATCAAGAACTCTTTAAGGTTTATCAATCTGTTTATAGTGGAACGAAGGAAATGAACGAACAGTTAGTGGCCTTTAGAAATTAAATCGATGAATATAGTAGAAAAAAGAAGCAGGGTCATCAATTGATCCGTGCTTCTTTTTAGGTGGTTATTGACTTGGATGGAAACGTTCGAAAGGCGTAAGCTTAGTCTCCTGTTTGGACTTCACTCATTAAAGCATGAGTATTTTCTTCACTATCTTGAAAAAAGACCATCCAAGTTTCCTTGCTGCCGACTTTAGCGACAAAATGTGGCTCATCAATAAAGGATACTCCGTTGTTTAACATCGATTCGTAGCTTTCTTTAAGATGATCTACTTGAAAATAGAGAACAGAGCTCTTATGAGCAAATTCCTCTTTTTCTGGCAATGTTAGAAGCACAGTTTGTCGATCACATTGCAAAAAAGCCATACTATCAGTGTGAAAGAGCAGAGAAAGAGCAAGCTTTTTTTGATAAAATTCAATCGCCCGTTCTAATTTTTTGACAGGTACCCCGATTTGTCCGATCTTTTTAATCGATGTATTCATTTACAAAACTCCTTTCATAAATTCTTATCCGAACCAACCTTTATTTGAGTAGTAGATAGAATATTTAGATAGTTATAGTATATCGTAATTTTTTGAAATGGGGGAGGGGAGAAGAAAAGTGATGTATAGGTATACAGTTTGAATGAGCTTTAGTAAACTATTCAATAAGATAAAACTCATTACGAGGAGGAAAATAGATGAAACGATTAAATATAAAAGGAACGGACTTGAATGTTTCTAAGATCATTATGGGATATATGCGAATTGATAGTCTTTCATTAAAGGAAACCGAGCGTTTGATTCGTACAGCACAGGAGTCAGGTATTAATTTTTTTGACCACGCTGATATTTATGGCGGTGGGAAATGTGAGGAGCATTTTGCGAACGCAATTTCAATGAATTCGTCTATAAGAGAAGAAATGGTCATTCAAAGCAAGTGTGGTATCCGCAAGGGCGCAACTGGCTATTATGATTTTTCAAAAGAGCATATTCTCACTTCTGTTGATGGAATTTTAAAAAGATTACAAACAGATTACCTTGATCTTTTATTGCTACATAGACCAGACCCATTAATGGAACCAGACGAAGTGGCTGAGGCTTTTGACCAGCTTCATGAGTCTGGAAAGGTTCGTTATTTTGGTGTATCTAATCATAATCCGATGCAAATGGACCTTTTACAAAAAAGTCTTAACCAGAAGCTTGTCGTTAATCAAGTTCAGTTTAGCCTTGCTCATACACCACTTATCGACTCTGGAATGTCTTTAAATATGAATACGAATAATGCGATTGACCGTGCGAGTAGCACATTAGAGTATTGTCGATTAAATGACATTACATTGCAAGCATGGTCGCCTTTCCAATCCGGCTTTTTTGATGGGCCATTTGTTGGTGACACGAAAAAGTACCCTGAATTAAATCAAGTGTTAGAGAAAGTCGCGACAAAGTATCAAGTATCTCCGACAACAATTGCGGTCGCTTGGATAACACGTCATCCAGCCAATATTCAAGTCGTGTTAGGGACAACAAATGTAGGACGTCTACAAGAGTCTGCGGCAGGGGCAGAGCTTGAATTGACGAGAGAAGAATGGTACGAGCTATACTCAGCAGCAGGTAACATGATTCCATAGGGAAAGAGAAAAAACGTGGGACCTTGCTTTCTGCACGGTTTTACGTTTTTTTGTTATTCTCTAAAGGGAAGTTGGGAGGTGCTGAATGAATCAACATTGGTCATTAGAGCGAAAGTTCATGATCCTTATCTGTATATTAATCGCGATTATTATGTTTATGGTGACAGCTGTTTATATATATATTGAGCGAGAGCAGGCTCATGAATTAATTGGCCATCAAGCTTTAACGACTGCGGTTGTTGTATCTGAAATTCCTGAAGTGAAACAAGTGCTTACAATTGGCAGTAATCCTGAAGAGATACAGCCTTTAATCGAAAATATAAGAGTTCAATCTGGTGCGGAATTTATCGTGATCGGAGATGTTGAAGGAATTCGTTACACCCATCCAGAACCTGATAAAGTGGGGCAAGCGATGGTAGGTGGCGATAATGAAGGAGCTCTTGTATATGGAGATAGTTATATTTCTTTAGCAGAGGGTTCACTCGGTGCCTCAGTTCGAGGAAAAACGCCTATTTATGATGAATATGAACAAATTATTGGGGTCGTTTCAGTTGGATTTATGATTTCATATGTGGATTCAATATTTCGACAAGGATTAATGGGCTTTGTGCTTTGGTTAGTCTTGATTTTTATGGTCGGTTTAGTTGGAAGCATTCTTTTGGCAAAAAGTATTCGTCGTGACACTTTTGGATTAGAGCCTTATCAAATTGCCCGTATTTATAAAGAAAAAGGAGCTATTTTAGAGTCGATTAAAGAAGGGGTAATCGCGACCGATCAAAAGGGTTGTATCACCGTTCTAAATCAATCGGCTAAAGAAATATTAGCAATAAGTTCAGAGGCGGTAGGGCAACCAATTAAAGAAGTGATGTCCGAATCTGAAATAGCTCATGTGCTCGCAAGTGAAAAGGCGACAGGTCAATATGAAACATTTTATGGAGAAAAGCAATTGCTTGTTCGTTATCAAACAATCGATGATGATGGTATTTATGCTGGGAAAGTGGCCAGCTTTCAAGATAGGTTAGGTATTCAAGAAATTATAAATACATTGTCAGAAGTACAGCAATATTCCCAAGACTTAAGAGCTCAGACACATGAATATACGAATAAATTGTATGCGATTTCAGGGTGGTTACAACTTGGGCATACCAAAAAAGCGTTGTCATTTATTCATCAGGAAATAGGCCAGCAAAAAGAATATGAGCAAGTTTTATTCGAACAAATACAAGACCCAACAATTCAAGCGATCTTAATAGGGAAACTCTCGAAGGCTTCTGAGAAGAAAATAACCTTTTTACTTAATGAAGAAAGTATGTTGAACTACACATGGCCAGTAGAAACAACCGCAGCAATGGTTACCATCATTGGAAATGTGTTAGATAACGCTTTTGATGCAGTGAGTGAAGTGGTTGAACCTAAGGTCGAAATTTTCCTAACGGATATTGGTCATGATTTAATTATTGAAGTAGCAGATAATGGAGCGGGTATTACTTTGGAGAATATCGATAAGGTGTTAGAACAAGGGTTTACGACAAAAGAAGGGAGTCATCGTGGCTTTGGACTTGCCCTAGTGCAGGCGGCTTTAAAAGATTTAAAGGGTTCAATAGAAATAACAAAAAATGAGCCAAAAGGGACGATTGTAAATCTATATATTCCAAAAGTGAGAGGGGATAGCAATGAATGTCTTGATTTCAGAGGATGATTATCGAGTAGCAGATATTCATCGACAGTATTTACAAAATATCCAAGGGGTTAACGTCATCGCCGTTGCTAAAACAGCTCAGGAAACGTTAGAGCTCGTTCAACTTAAACAACCTGACGTAGTCTTATTAGATGTCTATTTACCTGATGAGCTCGGGATAAATATAATGGATGATTTAAGGAAAGCATGTTTAGGTTTACAAATTGTGCTGATTACAGCTGCTACTGATAAAGAGGTTTTACAAAAGGCTTATCAATATGGAGTAGTCGATTATTTAGTGAAACCTATTGCCTTAGAACGACTAGCTGATGCGGTTGCTAAGGCGAAGAAAAATCGACAGCTTCTTCACACAAGCAATGATGTTACTCAGCAATTATTGGATGAAATCTTTCAACCGATGGTCAAAAAAGCGAAGGAGCCGGATCTCCCTAAAGGAATCGATCAATTGACGCTTGAGAAGGTGAAGGCTTTATTAAAACAACAAACGGAAGGCATCACAGCAGAGGCACTAGGTCATCTTTTTGGAGCGTCTAGAACAACTTCCAGACGATATTTAGAGTATTTAATTTCAATCGATGAAGCACGCGCTGAACTCGTCTATGGAATTGTCGGACGCCCAGAGAGGAAGTATCAAGCGGTAAACAAATAATAAAATATACAGATCGAGTAGGAAGCTTTTTAAGGAGTATTTATTCCTTAGAAAGCTTTTTTTGGCGTGAACAAAATGAACGAAACATTCAGAATAATCTTAATGGACAATAATTTGAAAACGGTTACAAATCTAATGACTAAAAGTAGAATTAGTGAAAATATAGAAGGAGGCGACTTTCATTGCAAACGAGATTAATAACCATGATGTTCCTTGGACTCATTATATTAGTAGGCTGTACGATGCCTGTTCAAAGTGGAACGATAAATGAAGAGGGAGAGTGGGAACCAGATCGTTCGATTGAAATCATAGCCCCAGCTGCAGCGGGTGGTGGATGGGATACGACTGCTCGAATGTTAGCCCGTACGATCGATGAGGAAAATCTTAGTACACGTGGTTTTGGCGTTGTCAATAAGCCAGGGGGAGGCGGTGCAGTGGGGTGGGCTTATATTCATAAACGAAATGATCCACATAATTTATTTATTAGCTCACCACCATTACATTTTGTTTATCTTAATGGACAGTCACCATACGGGTATGAAGATTTTACTCCGATTGCTAATCTAATTGCCGATTATGGTGCCTTTGCCGTACGTGAAGATGCTCGTTGGGACACACTGGATGAACTATTTGCAGAGATGAGAGAGAATCCTGAAGATGTAACTGTTGTCGGGGTGTCTTCGCCTGGAAGTATGGATCATATGCAGTTTATTATGTTTGCAGAAGCGGCCGGCGTTGATATTACGAAGATTCGTTATATCTCTGACCAAGATGGAGGAGCGATGACAGCTGTATTAAATGGAAGTGTCGATGTCATCTCAACAGGGGTATCTGATGCGGCAGAACAAGCACGAGCAGGAAAAATGAAAGTTCTTGGAATTACAGCTCCAGAGCGGCTACAAGGAGATGAATTTTTAGAAACATTACCAACAGGAAAAGAGCAAGGAATTGAAGCTGAATTTGTCGTTTGGCGTGGGATTTTTGGACCTCCAGATATGACGGAAGAACAATTGGCTTATTATGAGCAGATCTTCAAAGCAACATCTGATTCCGAAGCTTTTGAGAAGATTAGAAAAATGTATGGATGGGATGAACAATACATGAATAGTACGGACTTTAAAACGTTTTTGGATGAACAGTCAAATGATTTAGAAGTTCTGTTAAAAGAGCTCGGCTTTTTAAGAGATTAAGGGGGGTGTCATTATGCGATTAACCGTTAATAAAACGATTTCGCTCGTATTAATTTTTGTATCGATTGCTTATTTAATCATGGCGTTTCGTTTACCTGAGTATGCATTTGTGCCTGTTGATGCTGATTTAATTCCAAAGATGTTAGGAGTTACGCTATTAATTCTCTCGATTTGCTTCTTCTTTAGCAAAGATGTCGATACAGAAGAACAAAAAAAGAAACGAGTCATCCCGAAAAAAGAGGCCCTGATGTTGTTGGGTGTAATGGCGCTTATTCTAATTTATATTACTGTTCTCGAGATCGTCGGTTTTGTCATTATGACCGCCGCTTTTATTATCATTTGCTCAAGGTTTCTTGGTTATAAAAAGTGGGGAGTTAATATCGCCACTGCTCTTATTTTTTCAGTCGGTGCCTATAGTTTATTTAATTATGGGTTAGCGATTCGTTTACCGGCAGGACTGTTACCATTTTAAGAATGATCGGAAAGGAGTGAGATAAGCCCATGTTTGATGGAATAATGCAAGGGTTTCAGGTAGCTTTTAGTTGGGAAGCGATATTGTTTGTTTTTATCGGTGTTTTATTAGGGACGATTATTGGAATGATTCCTGGCCTTGGACCGATTAGTGCGATTGCGATTATGATTCCAGTCACATATGGAATGGATCCAACGATTGCCCTTGTGATGATGGCCGGAGTTTATTATGGTTCGATGTATGGGGGATCGACATCATCGATTTTATTAAATGCACCAGGTGTAGCAGGGACGGTTGCCGCAGCATTTGATGGATATCCAATGGCTCAGCAAGGCAAAGCGGGTAAAGCCTTAGCGATATCGGCAATCTGTTCATTTGTTGGAGGAACGGTCAGTGTTATTTTGTTAATGATGTTTGCCCCAATGCTTGCTAGTGTGGCCATTATATTTGGACCACCAGAGTATTTTGCTTTAATGTTACTCGGCTTAACAGCGATCGCGAGTTTATCAGAAGGGTCGACCATTAAAGCTCTGATCTCAGCTGTATTTGGATTTATGATTGTGACAATCGGTATCGATTCACAAACGGGAACGAGTCGATTTACATTTGGAAGTGTGAACTTACTTGATGGAATTGACTTTTTAATTATTGCCCTCGGTGTCTTTGCGATTGCGGAAGTTTGTTTTTTAATTTTAAATCGAAAAGAAAAGTTGTCTGGTTTAAATAATATTGGCAGCTTGAAGTTAACAAAGGAAGATTTTAAAGAGATGAAAGGTCCCATGACAAGACAATCATTCTTAGGATTTATCCTTGGTGTTTTACCAGGTGCAGGAGCGACGATCTCGTCATTTGTCGCTTATATTACGGAAAAGAAAATGGCTAAAAAGCCTGAAGAATTCGGGAAGGGATCCATTAAAGGTTTAGCAGGACCAGAAACGGCGAACAATGCCGCAACAAGTGGAGCTTTTGTGCCCTTATTAAGTCTAGGGATTCCTGGGTCAGGAACAACGGCGGTTATGCTAGGAGCTTTTCTCGTTCTGGGTGTTCAGCCAGGTCCGTTACTAATGACAGAAAACCCGACAGTATTCTGGGGTGTTATAGCGAGTATGTATATAGGGAATGTCTTTTTATTAATTTTAAACTTACCGTTAATCCCTTATTTTGTAAAAATTTTAAAAGTACCCCGTCCGTTATTGATTTCATTAGTGATTATTTCAAGTTTAGTTGGGGTTTATGCTGTCAGCTTTAGTACCTTTGATCTTTATTTACTCGTTATTTTTGGAATATTAGGTTATTTAATGCGGATATTTGCTTTTCCAGCTGCTCCATTTATTCTCGCCTTTATTTTAGGTGGAATGATGGAACAAGCTCTACGCCAATCTTTAACGATCTCAGGTGGGTCATGGAATATTTTCACAAGCAGTCCGCTTGCGATGACGTTATTTGTCCTTACCGCATTATCGATTGTGATTCCAGCTTGGAGAGAGCGTGTTAGAAGAAAAAAAGAACCTGTAAGTTAAGTCGTTTTGGAAAAGTTCGTTTTATACATTATGGGGGTATCCAAATGCAGTTGGACTTTTGGATATCCTTTTTGATCGTATAGGAAAAGCTGTGCAGAGGAAGTACGGCGTATTTGGGTTTAAGAAGTTGAAAAAGAAGCCGAGCTAGCGGAAGTACGGCGTATAAGGAATTATGAAGTTGAAAAAGAAGCCGAGTAAGCGGAAGTACGGCGTATAAGGAGTCAAGAAGTTGAAAAAGAAGCCGAGCCAGCGGAAGTACGGCGTATTTGGAGTCATGAAGTTGAAAAAGAAGCCGAGCTAGCGAGAGTACGGCGCATAAGGAATTATGAAGTTGAAAAAGAAGCCGAGTCAGCGGGAGTACGGCGTATAAGGAGTCATGAAGTTGAAAAAGAAGCCGAGCTAGCGGAAGTATGGCGTATTTGGAGTCAAGAAGAGGAAAAAGAAGCCGAGCTAGACGAAACTCGGCTTATTTTGGCAGTCTTTCTCATTCTATTCCTTCTCCAACAAGGAGGCTATTTAACCTAAATTCTCATATCCAATAAAATAATAATCCTTTAGAAAATTTTATTATGAAAAAATCTTTTTTGACTTGTATATTTTTAGGGCATAAACAGACAATAAAAGTATATTCCTTATTAAAATGTGCTGGACCGGTTCACTGATTTGATAGGGTAGCATATCTAAAAATATGATTCATGAGGTGTAAAATGGGTAAACATAATAAAAAGCATAATAATCAATTTAAGGAAAATGAAAATAGTGGCGAACATAGAAATGGTCGTTTAAGCCAGTTTAAAAACCATAACGCAGTCGGAGGAGAACCAAATGAATACTTGAGTAGTCAAACGTCTGAAAATGGACAAGATGACAGGGAATAACACATAAAAGTCAACATGTCGACATTATGAGAATTTGCCGATAACCACATAGAAATATAAGAAGATGTCGTGAACGCTAACTAGGGCTTTGAGACGTCTTTTTTTGTTTTCTTATACCGACGAATTTTATTTATGGTGTGAGTAATTACATATGGATATATATGTTATTTTATGTATTGATTGATACGGGTGAAATGAAGTAGCAGGGCAATTATCAACGATTAATATACATAATGAGGGTATAGTTTTAAAGGTGGAAAAAGTCTGTATTTCACTTGAAGAGAGAGTGATTATAGTTGGGCAACTCCATTTGAGTGGTAGGCAAAATAAATTATTTTCTTAAATACCTTGAAATACATTAGGGGGGTATAGTATATTGGTGGTAGAGAGAAGCAACCATTATTAAGATGCCAGTACAATTTAATTTTATATAAGTTTGCTTAAAGGAGTTATCAATATGAACTTAAGTACAGTTTCCACTCATTTTCTTTTGTGTAATGGGAATTCTTGTACAAAGAATGGAGCGGAATCGGTGACAGAGTCGATGCGTTCAACAATTAAATCATGTCAGCTTCACACACAAATTCATACGACCAAGACACTTTGTAATGGGCAATGTAAAAAGGGGCCCATTGTAATCGAATACCCAAAAGGTGTATGGTATCAGCAAATGACTCCTGAGCTTGCTGTGGATTTAATTCAAGCCAAAAGAGATCAGAAACCATTTATCAAGAACCGTTTATATACTTATGTGAATGATTGTTTTAGGGTGGAGAAATAAGTCCAGCTATGTCCGTTAGAGAATAGGCTTTTTATATTGTTAGAGGAGGACTTCAGATGAAAACAAAAGAAATATCTTTACAAATAAGTGGTATGACTTGTGCTGCTTGTGCCAATCGAATCGAAAAAGGTTTATCCAAGATGGAAGGCGTACATGAGGCAAATGTCAATTATGCCGTTGAAAAAACGAAAATCATTTTTGACACTGAAAAAACAGATGTTCAACAATTTGAAGATAAAATTGAGAAACTGGGCTATGGCGTTGTTCATGAAAAAGAAACCTTTGATGTCACAGGTATGACTTGTGCCGCCTGTGCAACTCGAGTTGAAAAAGGGTTATCAAAAATGGATGGTGTCACAAGTGTAAATGTCAATTTAGCCTTAGAAACGGCTACAGTTGAATATAATCAAAGCGAAGTAACGATCGATAATTTGATCGAAAAAGTTGAGAAAATTGGATATGGTTTAAAGAAGCAAACATCAAAAGAAGAAACAGAAAACAGTAAAGAAAAAGAAATTGCTCATCAAACAGGGAAGTTTATTTTTTCAGCGATTCTAACATTGCCTTTGTTATGGACGATGGTTACACATTTTCAGTTTACTTCCTTCATTTATATGCCTGATATGTTTATGAATCCGTGGGTCCAGCTTGCTTTAGCAACACCAGTTCAGTTCATAGTTGGTGCCCAATTTTATCGGGGGGCTTATAAAGCTTTAAGAAGTAAAAGTGCTAATATGGACGTTCTAATTGCACTTGGGACAACGGTTGCTTATTTTTATAGCATTTTCTTAGGCTGGGAATGGCTTGCCCAAGGTCAGCAAGGTATGCCTGAATTGTACTTTGAGACAGCGGCTGTCATCATTACACTTGTTATATTAGGGAAGTTATTTGAAGTGAGAGCGAAGGGACGCACTGGTCAAGCGATTCAGAAACTATTAGGGATGCAAGCGAAAACAGCTAGAGTCGTTCGTGATGGTGAAGAAATGGAGATTGCCATCGAAGAAGTAATCGTTGGGGATATGGTTATTGTTCGACCAGGAGAAAAAATCCCAGTCGATGGAAAAATTGTAGACGGCCAATCTGCCGTTGATGAATCGATGATTACTGGTGAAAGTATTCCAATTGATAAAAAGCAAGGCGATACCGCGATTGGAGCTACGATAAATAAAAATGGCTTGTTGAAGATAGAGGCAACAAAGGTAGGCAAAGATACGGCTCTTGCCCAAATTGTCAAGGTTGTAGAAGAGGCTCAAGGTAGTAAGGCTGATATTCAACGGGTTGCTGATAAAGTGTCAGGTATTTTTGTACCGATAGTTGTTGCTTTTGCCATTGTTACATTTTTGGTTTGGTATTTTATCGTCGCACCAGGGGATTTCCGTTCCGCAATTGTTCCTTTGATTACAATTTTAGTCATTGCTTGTCCGTGTGCTCTTGGCTTGGCCACACCGACATCAATTATGGCGGGTTCAGGACGAGCGGCAGAAATGGGTGTTCTTTTTAAAGGTGGAGAGCACTTAGAAAATACTCGTTCAATTCAAACGGTTGTGTTAGATAAAACGGGTACAGTTACAAAAGGAAAACCAGAATTAACCGATGTTGTTGTCGCTTCTGCAATCGATGAAGAAGAAATGTTAGCTTATGTAGCTAGTGCTGAGAAAAATTCAGAGCATCCACTTGCTGAAGCCATTGTCAAAGGCGTGCAAGCAAAGGGTATCTCTTTGCAGCCAGTTAGTTTTTTTGAAGCGGTACCTGGTTATGGAATCCAAGCAGAAGTCGAAGGAAAAAAGGTATTGGTTGGAACACGTCATTTAATGGCACAGAACCATGTAGAAATCGCTCATTTTGAAGAGCGGATGAACGAGCTTGAAGAACAAGGAAAAACAGCGATGCTCGTCGCAATCGATGATCAGTTTGCCGGGATAGTTGCTGTTGCTGACACGGTCAAAGAAACATCAAAAGCAGCGATTAAGCGCCTCCATGATCTTGGTTTAGAAGTGATTATGCTGACTGGAGATAACAATCGAACGGCAGCAGCGATTGGAAAGCAAGTTGGCATCGATCGTGTCATTGCAGAGGTCGTTCCAGAACAAAAAGCAGATCAAATTAAAAAAATCCAAGGAGAAGGAAAAAAGGTGGCGATGGTTGGTGATGGAATCAATGATGCTCCTGCACTAGCTGTAGCCGATATCGGAATGGCAATTGGGACAGGAACCGATGTGGCGATCGAGGCTGCAGACATTACGTTAATGCGCGGCGACCTGCACAGTGTTGCGGATAGTATCGAACTAAGTGATAAAACGATGCGTAACATTAAACAAAACTTATTTTTTGCCTTTTTCTACAACACTGCATCGATTCCAATTGCAGCAATTGGCTTACTTGCTCCTTGGGTTGCTGGAGCGGCGATGGCCTTCAGTTCGGTCTCGGTTGTTTTAAATGCTCTACGATTACAAAGGCTCAAACTAACAGGAAGGAGTGAAGTCAAATGAAAATAAAAACATGGGTCATGAGTGGGATAGCCTATCTAGCCATTGTGATTATCGGCTTCACTCTCATTACAGGAGAAAATCCTTTAACGAGTACGGATATGAATCACGATGAACATAGTGAAGAACATGAGGAACATGATGACCATTAACGTTTAAAAAAAGAACCTCGAGTTATGTGGAAAACGACTCGAGGTTCTTTTACTTATTATCTTGAAAGATACTGTTCTTTCGGGCAATGGGCTAATTTCAATGGTTTCTTATTTTGTAGATTGATTTAATCTGATAGTTAATATCAAAAATATAATTATTAATATTACTAAATAAAAAGCTAAAGAAGTTAAAAAAATGAATAAACTGCTCTGAGGTGTAACCGGATAAAAGCTAAAGAATAAAAGAAAGCTTAAGATTGAACCTAGTAATAAAGCGATACCTGTCCATAAAGCCATTTCTTTCGTATAAAGGACTTTAATGGAAGTTATTTTCCATCCTAATATTTTATATGTGTCTATCTCTTTTTTTCGATTTTGTAGCATTGTGCTCAAGTTTTCAATAATGGTAATCAATGCAAGAATAAATGTACATATGATAATCAATTGATTCCAATTGCTTACAGATGCATTTATATGTTGACCTAGAAGGGTAAGATTTGTTTGAGCTACAGATTCTGTTAAGGACAGATAGACCAAAGAAGCTAAGCTGCTTACCATTAATATTTGAACAAAGGTAGCCCAAATACTTTGTTTATAGTAGCTAATATTCCTCCATAACAAAGATTTAGTGTGTTTGACCAATTTTGGATGTTGCTTTTTTTCTCTTTGTAAAAGGTGATTTACATGACGGTTGATCAGTAAATAAAGTAAAATTAAAGCGATCAATATAACAATAAATTGATAAAATAGTATTTGAAAAGACTGCTCTGTATAAAATATGACAGATGTTAATAGCCATATTGCGATCATAATCGCAGTAACAATAATTGAAAATACTTCTTTTAAATAAAGCTTTTTAATATCTTTATGTTCCCAACCTAGGATCTTTAATAAGTGAACATCAGCTTCTTTCTCTTTACTCCACACCTTAAGCCTGTTTACGATATAAATAATTGAAACGATAATAAAAGTAATGGCAAGTAAAGCGTTTGTAACATCCCATTGTCCAACAATTTGTCCAGAGGCCCCTAAGGTTGTCCAAGATTCTTGAACGGTTCCAACCCCTTCTATTTCAACATCGATTACTTGCAAAGAAGAACCGGCTACAATATCAACGTGAAGTCCTAAATCTTCTAGTTCAGTCGCTATCCTTTGGATTTCTTTTGCTGCATCAGGCGAGTATTCATTAAATCCAGCAATTTTCACTCTTATCGCATCAATTGGATTGTCACCCTTAATAAAACTGGCGGATTCAATATTTGTGATTCCTTCAGCAGGAGCGGTAACGTAACTACCTGCTGTAACGGTAGGTTTCATATTAATGGATTCTCCAGCTTCATTTATATATCTGACTGGTTCTAATTGATAAATACCAAGTGGGCTGGAGGCTAGACTTTCATCTTTATTCCCAATCTCATAAAAGCCAACTGCATCTATCATAATAGACAGCTCTGTGTCAGAATGCCAATGTTCTCTAATGCCTTCTCCCTGCTCTTCAATCGATCGATAAGTAGGGACACCTGCTTCTTCTCCAACTTGTTGAACCATTAATCCTTGTTCGGTTATGGTATATGGTACTGGATCAGCTAAATAATAGCGAGTAATATCGTTCCAACTAACACCACTTGCATAACTTACCTCACTACTATAGGTGTCGATATCAATGAGTTCTTGATTCTCAGTAACAACAAATCCTTTTGCTTCCGAATTAAAAGGTCTTAAATGCGGGCTTAAATCAATATGAGAACGAGTCGTATGAATCTCTGTATTGCTTAGTAATTCATGGAAAAAATGTTCGAATTCAGGTTCTAAGAAGAAACTAGAGAAAGTAGTCGTCCTATTATCAACTCCAAGTTCTTCTTCGAATATTTTTGTATCCTCTTCATTAAAGGGGAGTTCGCCAATTTCAATATTCATGTTGACTGATATTCCACTATCCTGCAGTTGTAAGACTGGAATAATTTCTACTGTGTCTAATATTTCTTGGCTGGAACCGAACCCTTGAGCACGTCCTTTCTTTTCTTCACCGAAAATGATGTCGGTGAAATCAATAGTTGTCAGCTTCTCTTCTTCTA
Source organism: Alkalihalobacillus alcalophilus ATCC 27647 = CGMCC 1.3604 (assembly GCF_000292245.2). Classification (GTDB taxonomy): domain Bacteria; phylum Bacillota; class Bacilli; order Bacillales; family Bacillaceae_D; genus Alkalihalobacillus; species Alkalihalobacillus alcalophilus. The sequence goes on from NZ_ALPT02000027.1 coordinate 42,497, forward strand.
AAGGGTCAATTGCTACTAAATGATGATATGTAACAGGAAGTGGAAAAAGAGCATGACGCCAATCAAGGTAAAAGAACATATCTTCATTTGTGACTAGGGGTATATAACTCCCAGAAATTTCAGGATCACCTAAAAATATAAGATCATAATTATTGTAAACATATTCATTGATTCCATCACTTGTTGTATATTCAACATGATAGGTTGAGGGTGCTTCTGGTGAGGGCAGAATTCCTAGTGTAGAATTTAAACCGGTAAAATAACCTAATGATGAAATAGGAGCTGCCACCTCGATATCTTCTCTTTCTTTAATTTGTTCCCAAGTCGAAAGAGAAATCCCTCCATTACCTCCACCTAAATAGTTTTCAGGTACAATATTTAATTCTTTTTCAATCTCAGTGACATTGGATGGTGGTCTTACTAAAATGTCGTAGCTTCCTCTTGAATGATTAATAATATCGGCATTAATTTGACTATGCATTTTTGTAATAGAGAACAGAGCAATAGGAATTACTAAAAAGATAATTATAAGGGAAATGATAAAATAAAAATTAGTATGTAATTTATTTGTAAGATTTTTTCTTATCATTCGTTTCATGGATATAATGCTCCTTTATATTACCATCTCGCATAGTTAGAATTTGATTTCCATAATGAATTAGTTTTTGATCATGGGTAACAAATAAAATTGTTATTCCCTTTGAGTGAGTAGCTTTTATAAGTTGCATAATGACATCTGTATTTTCACTATCTAGATTTCCGGTAGGTTCATCACATAGTAAAATTGCTGGTTCTGATAAAAGAGCTCTAGCAATCGCTACTCTTTGTTTCTCTCCTCCTGATAACTGTGTTGGAAAATGATTGGTTCTATGATCTAAGTTCACAGATGTTAACAAATGTTTAGCTTTAGTAATAAGATTTTTTTTATCTTGATAAGGCAATTGTGGCACAATTATATTCTCTAATACGGTATATTGATTAAATAGCTTAAAATCTTGATATATATATGAAATTGTATTTCTACGTAGTTCTTGAATCTCATTGTTATTGAGTTGAGCTAAATCTAAACCACTTATTTGAATAGCACCAGAAGTTAAAGGAAGTAAACCACCTACTACATTAAGAAGAGTTGATTTACCTGAGCCGGAAGACCCAACAATCGTAATCCAATCTCCTTGGTTTATTTTTAATGAGATTTTATTTAAGGCAATTGTAACGGGATTAGTTCCATATTTCACAATCACATCTTCTAAAATTATCATAATTAAATTCCTTTCTATTTATACAAATTACCCTTTAATAGAATGTTAAAGGGTAATTTGTGTTAAGTATTTTTAATTTAAGGGAGTCTATGAACTACTCTAGCAGATGTAACTTGTTGTGTTTGGTTAGATAGATTTGTTACGCTAAAATTTGCAGTCCAAGTTCTTAGTTGTTGGTTAGTTCGATAAGTATGCTGAATATTTCTAAGGACTCCAATTGTGTTATTTGAATCAATTGTTCTATTACCTGAACCATCACCTGGGTTGAACCTTACCGCATGTGCACCACTTCCTGACCAAGTAAGATTCCATGTAGCTGTACCAGTAGTACCACGTACTTCTTGATTTGATGGACTGACACTTGCTGCCTCACTTACACTTTGAAAACCAACGAACGAAGCAAGAGCTAAGGTTGCTGCAAAAATCTATTTTTTCATCTTTATTCCCCCATTATTATAAAATGACAGAAACAAATGATGTTTCTGTTAATTTATAATAACATAAAATAATGTAAATATGGTAATTTAATCAAAATAATATAAAATTTTGTGAGAATTTGAACGGATTAACTAATAGAAGAATCTCTTATTTGACTCAGGTTTTATTGAGTGCAAAAAGTATGAAAAGTTAAGCCTATAGACTTCTTAACATAGCGAGAAGTCTTAGCCGCTTGTAAACGAAAGTGAGCGGACGGAAAGTCTATGACTTTCCTTATGCTAAAATAAAAAGAAAAATCTGATAAGGAGTCGTTGTTTGCCATGAAGGAAGTTCAGCATTATTTAAAAGATTTTCAAAAAGAAAAAAATTGGGACATTCCAGAGAGTGAATTCCTCGAGACAAAAATGGCGATTTTGAACAATTATATGCTCCTAACAACAGAGGTCAGTGAAGTGGCAGAAGAATTTAGAGGGATTTTTACAAAGACAAAACAACTTCAGCAATCCGAGAATCTTACAGAGCAAGAAGCATTTTTACGAGCTAAAGAACTACATAAAGAAAACATAGGCAAAGAACTCGCTGATTGCATCGCTTATATCATGAAGTTTGCTAACTATTTCGAGATTGATATGGAGGAAAGCTTTTATAACAAAATGGAAGAAATCCAAAGGCGAATTTATATTGAAAGAAGATAACGAACAATGAAGATTATGGAGGAGGTTGATGGAGCGTTTGTTAACAGTTGATGAGGTTCTAAATATAAAAGAACCAGCTAGTTTGGTCCATATGTCAATATCTACCGATAATAAATGGCTTGCGTTTTGTTTAGACGAATATACAAAAAGTGAACAATCGATTGGTGTTTCAATGGCTGTCAAAGGTTATTCTCAATGGGTATGTAACCTTAAAACTAATGAAGCATTTCCTCTTACATCGGATGCGAATAGTAGTTGGGGAGGAGTCTGGTCCCCTGATGGGAAAACACTAGCCTTTTTTGCTGATATAAAAGGGAAGGCTCAGCTTTGGTTGTGGGATTCTTTAAGTGGAGAGTTAAATGTAGCATCAGACAAAATCGTACGTCCTTTTTTTGGGTTTGAAAAACCGATATGGATGAAAGATGGACGTAATATTATTGTGAAAACAATGCCTGATGGGCTATTTGAAGAAAGTAACTTTTATAATTTTGAAAATGATGAGTTGATTACTAATGAATCGGTTAGTACAGTTAAAGTATTTAAAACAAAAGAAGGAAATGGAACGGAAGGAGACTCGGATTTACTGCAATGGTTTAATCGGTATCGGGCTGATATAAGTGTAATCGATGTAATTAAAAGAGCTAAAACGATACTTTGTCGTGGGCTGAAACCAGTAGGAATGCAGTTATCAAAAGATGGTAAGACCCTTGCATTCACTAATTGTTTGGGGGAAGAAAAAAGAGATTCTCAACAAAATATTTATGAATTATGGGTATGTCGTTTGGTAATGCAAGAACGACTTCAACCCAAATGTGTGGCCACTAATATTCGAATGGAGTATGGTATTGGTTTTAGCTGGGGATTAGATAATCATTCTATATATTATACGACAAGTGGATCGCTAGCTGATGGTGGGTTGTGGGTAGTTCATACCTCTTCATTTGAAAAATCGCTTTTATATCATAATAAAAAGGTTCATTTAGGCCATGAATTTGAAATACCTAAACCTCTAGCTAATGGTAATGTAGCGATTGTTGCCAGAGGAAAGTTGTGGCATTATCGTTCTACATTGAACGAAATTGAAGAAGTTGTTACTGGGAAAGGACGAATAGTAGTTGCCGCTCTTGGTATAGATGGAGAGCATATTTTAGTTCAGACACATGAGTCAAAAGCAGCCTTATATGTTTTTTGGAAGGTTAACTTAATAACAGGAGAATTTATAAAGGTATTAGAGGAGCCTTTTGGTCACTTACCTTGGTTTGAAGGTGGGGCTGCAAGTAATTATCATAACGGAGAAGCGGTTCTTGCTTACTTTATTCAGAATGCTGACCAGCCACCAGCTTTGAAAGTACTTCATTTGAACACAAATGAATCTGAATTGGTAAATTTAACAACCTTAAATAATAAACAGCTCGGATCTTCCCAAATCCTGACTTGGAGTTTGAAAGGACGTAAGATGAGAGGGGCTCTACTCTTGCCTCAAAATATAAAAGAACCACTTCCTGTGATTATGAGAGTTTATGGGGGTGCTATGCAATCAGATTACATACGCCAGTTTGGATTAAGCTCTTCTAAATATGATAATCATCAATTGTTAGCATCCAGAGGTTATGCAGTATTTTTACCTGATTTGCCTATGTCTAGAGGAAATGAACCTGCAGATGAAATAACAGAAGCAGTTGAGGCGGCACTGGATGTGCTTGTTCAACATCCCAGTATAGATCCAGAGAGGATTGGCATCATTGGCCATTCATTTGGCGGCTACTCAGCACTTGTAGCAATCACAAGAATACAACGGTTTAATGCGGCAGTCGTCTCAGCTGGCATAGGTAATTTAATTTCTTTTTCGACCCACTTTGATGCTTATAATCCTGATCTTAACATGGTGTATGGTTTAGTAGAAGACGGACAATTTAACTTAGGTAAGAACTTATGGGAAGAAAAGGAAAGGTATATAAGAAATTCTCCTTTATTTGATTTTCATAATATTAAAACGCCTGTACTTATTATTCAAGGAACAAAAGATCATATATGTAAGGGAGAAGCTGGACCAATTTTTTCTGCATTAAATCGTTTAGATAAGACCGCACAGTTGGTTTTATATGATGAAGGTCATTGGCAAGGAGATTGGAAAGAGGAGAATATTAAGGATTATTATAAGCGAGTTTTCGATTGGTTTAAGTACTACCTTTAAGAGGGTAGAGCGAAAAAACACCTTTAAAGAGGTGTTTTTTTGTTGAGAAGTATTTGTAATTAAATTATATCTTCATTTTTTAGAGGGTTTAACTTGGGTGGATAGATTGTTTTATTAGTGAGAGATAATAAATAGTATTATATTTCTCGTGTGAAAAGTTAAAATTCTAAAAAAGACTTAGAACAAAAGCTTTATTAAATTTTGTCACCCTTAATTGTGACGAAATTGAGTTTTTATTTCATTGAGAGTGGCAGGGAAAGCGTTTACTCTAAAGGTAGAAATTATCTTAACTTTACTAACTCTTTATAATAAAAGGAGGATGAATATGTCGGAAAAGACGAGTTTTCGTACAAAGGTTCAACGTTTTGGAAGTAACTTAAGTGGCATGATTATGCCAAATATTGGTGCGTTTATTGCGTGGGGATTCATTACGGCGTTATTTATTGAGACGGGTTGGACACCTAATGAAAATTTAGCATCATTAGTTGATCCAATGATTCTTTATTTACTACCGTTATTAATTGGTTACACGGGCGGTAAGATGGTCTATGATGTCCGCGGGGGTGTCGTCGGTGCTACGGCTACACTTGGGGTTATTGTTGGTGCTGATATTCCAATGTTTATTGGTGCCATGATTATGGGACCACTTGGTGGGTACTTAATCAAAAAGTTTGATAAGTTAGTCGAAGGAAAAGTGAAATCAGGCTTTGAAATGCTTGTTAATAACTTTTCATCAGGAATTTTAGGGGCACTCTTAGCAATCTTAGCATTTGGTGGGGTTGGACCTATTGTTGTTACGTTAAGCGGTTGGTTAGCAAATGGTGTAAATACAATTATTAATTTAGGTTTATTGCCGCTTGCGAGCATTTTTATCGAACCAGCGAAAGTGTTATTCTTAAATAATGCAATTAATCATGGGATTTTAAGTCCGATAGCCTTAGATCAGGCAGCTTCAGCAGGGAAATCGATTTTGTTCTTATTAGAGACAAATCCTGGTCCTGGTCTCGGTATTTTATTAGCTTTTTGTATCTTTGGTAAAGGAATGGCGAAACAATCAGCACCTGGTGCCGTTGTAATTCATTTCTTAGGGGGAATTCACGAAATTTACTTCCCATACATTTTAATGAAACCTGCCCTTATTTTGGCGGCGATTGCAGGTGGAATGAGTGGAGTCTTTACATTTTCCCTACTTAATGCAGGGTTAGTAGCAACACCATCACCAGGAAGTATTATCGCATTAATGGCGATGACACCACGTGGAGAATACTTTGCTGTTTTAGCCGGTGTAATTGTGGCGACTGCTGTTTCCTTCTTAATTGCATCGATTATTTTAAAAACGGGTAAACAAGAAGAAGAGGATTTATCGTCTGCTGCGCAGAAAATGGAAGGTTTAAAAGGGAAAAAGAGTAGTGTTGCTTCTTCTTTTGAACAACAAAAAGTAGAGGCAACTCCTGCTCAAGAAGCAACAGACATTAATAAAATTGTTTTTGCTTGTGATGCTGGAATGGGTTCAAGTGCAATGGGGGCTTCTTTACTCCGAAATAAGTTAAAGAAAGCAGAAATTACGATGGATGTTACGAATACATCTATTAATAATTTGCCGGCGGATGCGGATGTAGTAATTACTCACAAAGATTTAACAGACCGTGCTCGTGCAAAAAATCCAAATGCGGAGCATATCTCAGTAGAGAATTTCTTAAACAGTCCAAAGTACGATGAGTTAATTGAGCGATTAAATAAATAAGGGAAAAGAGGGAGTTGCGTTGTACATTTCCGCACGAGAACGTTCGATATTAACGTTAATAGTGAAGCAGAACGATGGAATACCATTATCTGATATAGCTAAGTCGTTGGAAGTTAGTACACGCACGATCCAACGTGACCTTAAAGGAATTGAGGATATATTAGCTGAGTTTAACTTGTCCTTAAAAAAAAGTATAAATGGGTTTGGGGTTGTAGGAAATCTAGATGACCGCGTAAATTTAATGTCTTTTCTAGGGACATTAGACCATGAAGAATACACCCCAGAGGAGCGCCAAGTTGTGCTCCTCTCTCACCTTTTACACGTGCGAGAACCTGTAAAGTTGTATGCATTAGCGAATGAATTGAATGTGACGGTCGCGACCGTCAGTAATGATTTAATTAAAGTAGAAAAGTGGCTTAATCAATTCCAGTTGACCCTAATAAAGAAGCGTGGTTATGGGGTTGAGGTAGTTGGTGATGAAGTAATTATCCGCAGAGCTTTAAGTAAATTAATTAGTGAAAACTTAAATGAGGATTACTTCTATCAAATCCTTAGTGGTGTGGAAGAAGAACAAACGGCTATTTCAAGAGTTGTCTTAAAGCGTCTGATGCATTATGTCGATTTGGCTACTGTAAAAAAGGTAAAAGATACGATCGACAAATGGCGGATTACTTTAGTTGAGGAGATGGTTGATAGTTCATATGTTGGTTTAATCGTTCATGTTACATTGGCGATTGAGAGATTAAAACAAGGTGAGAGAATTGAGTTAAGAGGAGAGTATCTCGATTCTTTGCAAACGTATAAAGAGTTTGCCCTTGCCAAATCTTTAGCAGATGAGCTTGAAAAAGTGATGGATATCCAGATCCCAGATGAAGAAGTTGGCTATATCTCGATGCATTTACGAGCTGTAAAATGGATGAATCAAAAAGAAGAGGTATTAGAAGGTTCAGATTTACAATTAGCTGTGACGGTTAAGAAATTTATTGATGAAGTAGGGAAGGAACTTAATCTCTCTTTAGCAGATGATGCTCTTTACCAAGGACTAGTCGCTCATTTAAAACCGGCAATGTATCGAATGAGTCAAAGGATGAAAATTCATAACCCTCTTTTAGAAAAAATAAAAGACGATTATGCAGAGCTTTTTCACGCCGTCAAAACGGTTGCTAAACGTATCTTTCATTCGTTGGATATTCCAGATGAAGAAATTGGTTTCCTTGTTATGCATTTTGGTTCTGTATTAGAAATTAGGCGTAAGAAAGCTGAATTAAAAGCATTGGTTATTTGTTCTAGTGGAATCGGCTCATCAAAGTTGTTAGCAAGTCGATTAAATAAGGAATTTCCGGAGATTACAATGTTGAAAAATGCCTCTCTATTTGAATTAGGACAGTTTCAACTTAATGAATATGATCTAGTCATTTCAACGGTTCCATTACAAGGGGTCGACCATTACTTTCATGTGAAGCCGTTTCTATCAAAAGATGAAGTGCAAACAATAAGAAACTATCTTGATAACGTCTTAACTGAAAAAGCGGTTGTTTGGAAAGAGAACGCTCTTCAACCTAAAAAAGGAACAGCCCCACCATACAGTCAGCATTTTTTTAAAGTGGTTGGAGACATTAATGAAGATATCCAATTCATCTTACAACAATTTGAAGTCAAAGATTTAAAGCCTGATATTTTAGAGAATAACTTGGCATATTTATGCAAATCGTATCAAGAAAAGAAAATGATTGACTCCTATCAAGAGGTATTGTCAGCCTTGCTTGAACGAGAGAAATTAGGTGGTTTAGCGATTCCTGGAACGACATTAGCCTTGTTTCATACGCGACATCGACAAATTAAACAGCCGTTTTTCTCTGTTTATGACTTACAAGAACCTCTTTTGAGACGAGGGATGGATAATCAAAGCATTTTAGTAAAGCGAATATTGATTTTATTAGCGCCAGAGGAATTTGCAGAACATCGGTTAGCTCTTATGAGTTATATTAGTGCTTTAATTATTGAAAGTGAGTCAACAATCCAATTGTTTGAGCAAGAGGAAGAAATAGAGATAAAACAATTCCTTGCCAATCAATTTAAAACCTATTTGCAAGATATTTTTGAAAAGGAGTGGACAACATGAAACAAATTTTAGCAAAAGAAAACATTCAATTTAATGGACAAGCAAAAACAAAAGAAGAGGCAATTAAAGAAGTAGGAGCGATTTTAACAGAAAAAGGGTATGTAAATCCAACTTATGTAGACAAAATGTTAGAAAGAGAAGAGCTTACTTCGACTTTTATGGGGAATATGCTAGCGATCCCTCATGGAACAGATGATGCCAAAAAAGAAGTGATAGCATCTGGATTGGCCGTTCAAATTTATAAAGAACCGATTAATTGGAATGGTGAAAAGGTTCGTCTTGTCATTGGGATTGCCGGAGTTGGTGATGAGCATTTAGAAATTTTGTCTCAAATTGCCATTGTTTGTTCAGAAGAAGAAAATGTGAAGAAAATTGTTGAGGCGAGAGAGCCGAGTGAAGTATTAGCCCTATTCGAAGAGGTGAACTAATGATGAAGGCGGTCCATTTTGGAGCAGGTAATATCGGGAGAGGGTTTATCGGGTCTCTTTTACACCGTTCGGGTTATGAGGTTGTTTTCGTAGATGTCAATGCTGAAATAATTGATGAATTAAATCAAAAAAAGGCCTATACAGTTCATATTGCAGAAGAAAATGGACAGAATGAAACCGTCACAAATGTTAGAGGTTTAAACAGTCAAACTCAAATAGAGCAAGTGATTGAGGAAATTGCTTCCGCGGATATTGTGACGACTGCTGTTGGTCCAAACATTTTAAAATTCGTCGCCGAGCCGATTGCAAAGGGGTTAAAGCAACGAGCAGGGAAAGATGTATTTGTTATTGCTTGTGAAAATGCGATCGGGGCAACAGAGACGTTAAAGTCCCATATTGAGACGTATTTGACGGAACAAGAAATGGCCGAAATGGAAAAGGTCACAAGCTTCCCTAACTCAGCGGTTGATCGAATTGTACCGAATCAACAGCATGAAGAGCTTCTAACGGTAGCGGTTGAACCTTTTTATGAGTGGGTTATCGATGAAGCGGCGATTCATACGAGTCGACCTGAAATTAGTGGTGCCACCTTTGTTCAGGACTTAACGCCTTATATTGAAAGAAAGCTATTTACGGTTAATACAGGACATGCGATGGTTGCTTATTTAGGATTTGCTAGAGGGATTGAAGCGATTAATGAAGCGATTGCTGATGAGACAATTGAGCGTATGGTCAGAGGGGCTTTAGAGGAAACGTCGACCTTATTAACGGAGAAGTACGGCTTTGATCGTGCTGAGCATAAAAGGTATGTAGAAAAGATTTTAAACCGATTCAAAAACCCATATCTCTCTGATGATGTCAAACGAGTGGGGAGAGGTCCACTTCGAAAGCTTAGTTTTAATGAAAGATTTATTAAACCGGCCCGTCAATTAGTTGAACTTGGATATGAACCAAAGGCCTTATTAGAAGGAATCGAAGCGGCGTTTCAATTTGATGTTCAATCCGATGAGGAAAGTGTCCAGCTACAACAAATGTTGGCACAAAAAGAGCTAAAAGAAGTCATTGTTGAAGTAACAGGGTTAGATAAAAACAGTGCTCTTGTTGAAGAAATTGAGAAAAGAATAAGCTAATTAAAAGTCGGTAGGGGAAACTTAAAGCGTTTCTTCACCGGCTTTTTTGTCGAAAATAAAGACTATCAAAAACAGGTCATTTATATTAGGATAAAGGTATTGATAAAAAAACGAGGAGGAATAAGATGGAAATTCGTGATACATATAACACAAAAAGAGTTCATCTTGTTAGCTTAACATTAATTTGTATTTTGGTGCTGTTGTTAATTGTTCCGGTTGTCATGGACAGAGGTTTGCAGGATACTATTCCAATAGTAATTGCTTGTGCTGGGATCGTTCTACTAAGTGTTTTGAATTATTTTCTACCAATTTCAGAGTATTTGAAAGGGTTTACATTTGCTTTAATTCCAAATTGTGCGGCTCTTATCCTCCTTGTTTTAGACGGCTTCACTTTAAATAAGCATTATATTATTATGGTCACCATTGGTGTAGTTGCCCTTTATTTTAAGAAAAATTTGATTCTCTCTTTTGGTATCTTTTTAAATATTGGTTTAATCACCATTTATCTAATTGGACCAGAGCAATTACTTGGAGCCGACCATCAACTTAAGGCGATGGTTACGATTTTAGCAATGATGAACGGTATTTTAGTAGTCTTATATTTATTAACCAAATGGGGACGTGAATTAATTGAGCAATCGTATCAGAAGGAATTAAGAGCTAATCAATTATTAGAGCAGCTCCAAGAGACGTTCGAAGCGATCGAAAAAGGGACAGATCAATTAGAAGATAACGTCACTCACTTTAATACAAATATCGAGACTATTTATGAATCCAGTCACCATATGCTCGATGCTGTACAGCAAATGACCGCAGCGATACAGGAGGAATCCAATAGCCTCCATGTGGTGAATATAGCAATGGGGAATTCGTTACAAAAAGCGAATGAAACAGTCAACATATCAGAAGGAATTGTTGAAACATCTAATTCAATGAATGGACGAGTAGCGGATGGTTTAGAAAAAATAAAACAAGTCTCCAATCATGTGGGGACTGTGCATTCGTCGATTCGTTTAACGACAACAACCGTTACCGATTTACAGGAGAGTTTAACTAAAGTCAATAGTTTGTTAGATGGGGTCAAGAAGATTGCCGAACAAACGAATCTATTAGCCTTAAATGCCGCAATTGAATCGGCACGAGCAGGGGAACATGGTAAGGGTTTTGCGGTAGTCGCTGATGAAGTTCGTAAATTAGCGGAGCAAAGTGAAGAAATAACCGTAACGATTACAGATGTGACAACGACCCTCTTTGAGAAATCGCAACTTGCCCAAGAAAAATCAGTAGAAGGTGAACGTGCTGTTAAAGAGGGGGCACACTTACTGGACGCTGTTGCTGACTTCTTTTACGAAATTAAAAATTCTTATCAACAGACGAATGTGGAGCTCACAAAGGGAATGGATGAAATTAAAGGGGCAACTGAGCATTTTATTGATATTCAAGCACAAATCGAGAATGTCGCCAATATATCAGAAGAAAATGCAGCTTCAACAGAAGAAATATTATCAACCTTAGAAAATGAGCACAACTTAATAACGAAAATGAACCAAGCGATAGTGGAGATAAAAGAATTAAGTGCTGAATTAAGAGCCCTCGTTCATCATGAGAAAAAATAAACAGGACCACCGTAAGAAACATTAAATGAATTGGGAAAGCGATGAGAAGGTTAAATCACCTCTCATCGCTTTTTTGGCAGCTTTAGGAGCATACTTCTTTTAGGGTGGAGGGGCAATTAGTTTAAGAGAAGATGCAGGCACAGGTTCAGACTTTAGGGAGGAAAGTCAGAAGGAGAGGCTGTGCACGCGTCGGCAGGTTCAGACTTTAGAGAGGAAAGTCAGAAGGAGAAGCCCCGAACGAGTCGGCAGGTTCAGACTTTAGGGAGGAAAGTCAGAAGGAGAAGCTAGGTACGCGTCCGCAGATTCAGACTTTAGGGAGGAAAGTCTGAAGGAAAAGCTGTGCACACAGCCACAGATTCAAACTTTTAGGGAGGAAAGTCAGAAGGAGAGGCTGTGCACGCGTCCGCAGGTTCAGAC
>NZ_ALPT02000028.1 GCF_000292245.2 Alkalihalobacillus alcalophilus ATCC 27647 = CGMCC 1.3604
CTCGCTTCTGACCGAACAGGCTCCGCTTTATAATCAATCTAGCTGCGCCTGTTAGAAGCTCGAGAAAAATCAGCTGTCTTTATGAAGACAAAGTGCGTCTTCAAAAGCCATCTTGTATTTTTTCTCGCTTCTGACCGAACAGGCTCCGCTTTATAATCAATCTAGCTACGTCCGTTAGAAGCTCGAGAAAAATCGCCCATCTGAATGAAGACAAAGAGCGTCTTCATCAGCTGTTCTTATTTTTTCTCGCTTCTGACCAAACGGACTCCGCTTTATAAGTAAAGGAGGTTTTCTCATGGAAATTACGATTCATAAAAAACGTTCTGTTAAAGAAGCTGGTGATTTAATTGCGACTGTTGATGATAAGCTTTATGCTCTTATTGAAGATGAGGATGATAAATATCCGTATCTTTTATTAGATTTGCAAACGTTTAAAATTATTCAAAACTATGATTCTCTCCCGACTAATCAGGAGTTAGAATTTGATATAGAAGCGGAACTAAGCGGTGTGTACCATCACGAAGACGCGGAAATTAACATTAATTAAGGTCGTATTGCGATAAAGTAACAAAGGAATAACCTTCTTCTAATAAATCCGTTACCGCCCGTTTAACCCCTTCTGCTGTTCCCGAGCTTGGTTGATTCATATGTAATAACGCAATTGAACCAGGCTGTGCTCCCAACAATGCCTGATGGACCTGCTCAGCAGAAAAGGTCGCACCTGCATCCCCTAACACATCAAAGTTGACGACTTGTAAACCGAGCTTCTCGACAATTTCCACCGCGATTTCATCATAAAAAGCCGTTCCGGAACGAAAAAAGGTCGGTTCTATTCCAGTAAATTCAGCGATTGCGATTTGATTTTCAAGCACTTCTTCAACGATTTCTTCTATACTACTCGTTCCCGCAATGCCCCAAGCTTCATTGCCATTGATTGATAATGGTAAGTGATCACTTCCATGATTTTCGATTTCAAATAAAGGATCAGCCACTAGCTCTTGAAAAATCGCTTCATTAGAACGAATCCAACGTTTATTAATAAACAATGTAGCTGGGATTTCCTCTTCACGTAAAAAAGAAATCAATTCCTCGTCATACTCACTTCCATATGGTCCACCGCAGGCGTCAAATGTCAACGCGATTACTTGTTCCTCTGTGTGTAGTCTTGTTTTAACTCCTGTTACATTCTCTCCCCATTCTGTTGCTTTTCGTCCTTCATATTCCGTTAAGTCCATTTCTTTCTTTTGTTGAATAGATGCTAATAAATCCGTTACCGTTGAATCTGACGTTTCCTTTATTTCATTCCCAGCTCTATCCTCTTTTGGCTCTTCTTGAACGAGGTCCATATCTTCCATTTCTACTATTTCGCTTTCTGACTGACAAGCGATTAAAAGAAAGAGTACACTAAATAAACAGATCATCATTTTTGTTTTCATCATAGCCTCCAACTATACGGATTCCGTTACAGGCAAAAAGAAAACCCTAAGCTCTAATTGAACTTAGGGTACGGCCACCTTACTCTTTTTGAGAAGATTGCTCTGTTTCCACTTCTTCTTGTTGCTGTTCGTACCAATTATCTAGCACCTTTGCATCCATTACCTTGGCCTCTACAAAGATAATTTGTTTGTCTGTAAATGGCTGTTGCCAATTCAACTCTAAATCAGATACAGTTTGAACAATGGTCAACAACTCTTGCCATGCTACATAACGTTTATACCAAAAAAACTGTGGTTGCTCAGTCATGTATGGGTATAAATCATCAAACTCTGTGTGCTTACAATCAATTGTTCGTTCAAATTGAATTTTAGCATGAGCCAACTTTTCCTCAAAGTAAACTTGTAGCTTGTTGTTATCCATCTTAGTCCCTCCTGCTTGATGCTTCACATGCATCTTGTTGTATTGCTTCTATCATAACACGACTTTTATTAATCAACATAGCCAAATATGATTAAATTTTGTCAATTTTTACTTTTTGCACAATTTTAAAATTCTAGAAAAAGAGCTGGAAAACACCAAGTACATCTAAAAATATGATAATAATTGCTAAAGGAATCATATACTTCACTAAAAAATACCAGCAAGCAAAAAAGCGCATGCCTACATTTGATCCTTGTTTTATTTCATTCAAAAGCCTTTCTTTTGGAACCTTTCTCGTGATAAATAAAGCCACTAATAATGCCCCTACCGGTAATAAGATATTACTAGCTAAATAATCTAGAGAATCAAAGAAGGTTAAATTAAATAGCTGAAAATCAGCTAAAACGCCGTATGAAAGAGCTGATGGTATTCCAACTATAAAGATAATGGTACCAATTCCCCAACTAAATTTCACACGCTTTTGTTGATCTCCTTTTGAAAAAGTAGCAACAATAATCTCTAATAATGAAAAAGCCGAAGTTAACGCAGCAAAGAAAAATAAGATAAAAAAGGCTAACATAAACAAGGTTCCTAACGGCATTTGATTAAATATCGTTGGCAATACAACAAATATCAAAGCCGGACCCTCACTTGGTTCAAGTCCGAATGTAAAGACACCAGGAAAAATCATTAATCCAGCTAGTAACGCAACAATAATGTTCATAACCCCAATAATCGTTGCTGTTAATGGAAGGTTTTGTTTTTTCGAAACGTAGGAACTATACGTAACCATGACAGATACCCCTAAAGATAAAGCAAAAAAGGCTTGTCCTAAAGCAAATAAAATCGTATCTGATTGTATATTTGACCATTGCGGTTTTAATAAAAACTGAACGCCCTCCCAAGCCCCCTCTAAAGTTAAGGATCTTGCGGCTATGATGACTAAAAGGATAAGCAATGCCGGCATCATAATTTTACTTGCTCGTTCAATTCCGGACTGAACTCCTTTTGAAATAACATAAATCGTCATCAGCATAAATAAAGCTTGTGCACCTAAAGCTCTCCATGGACTTGCGATCATCTCACCAAATTTATTCGATAACTGCTCGACTGTTAAGTTATTCATCTGACCAGTGAGCGTTTCAAGAATATAAAGTAAACTCCAACCACCAATAACGCTATAAAATGATAATATTAAAAAACAAGCAACAACCCCAATCCATCCTGTAATCGGCCAGAACGATTTGGGGGCTAGCTCTTTATAAGTAGAGACTGCTTCTTTTCCAGTTGTTCTTCCTAAGACAAACTCTCCAATTAATAAAGGTAACCCAATTAAAAAGGTAAATAATAAAAATAATAAAAAGAAGGCCCCGCCTCCGCTCGTTCCCGCTATATAAGGGAACTTCCAAATCGCTCCTAACCCTATTGCTGTCCCAGCTGTGGCAAATACAAAGCCAAGCTTCGAAGACCATTGCTCTTGTTGTTGACTCACACTTCTCATACCCTTCTCTCTTATACTACAGTCTTCCTTATACTCTCATTAATTGTCTATGATTATACAATCAGACTTTATCGCTTTAAATGAACGAATGTCCCTATATTAGCAAAGCAATACCATTAGGACAAGGGTAAAATGAGAATCTGTTTATTTTTTCGCACTATTGTCTATATTCATTTTCTATTTTTGGTAATGTTTATAAAAAAAAGTTGATAATGCCTTTAAATAGGTAAAGATTGGGATGCCCATGTCTCCCTTAAACAAGTTCGGAATATAGATGCCATTTATTCCAAAAATCTTTTTCTTTCTTCTTTTGTAGGCAATCGGCAAGTTGATTTCGTTCCAAAAAAACGATAGCGATTTTTCGCAAACCAAAAATAAAACCGATCTCGCCACCTTCGAGGAACAACTTTAAATAAGCGGAGCCATTGCCAATACCATGATAATTTTGGAATGATTTTTAAAACAGCATCTGAATGGAGATGTGCTTTATTTTGCTCAATTACAATAACTGAATCAACCGTCGGGTCAATCCTATACTCTTGAATGAGTTGCTGACCAATTTTTGATTGAATAGAAGCAAATTTAAAATGCTGTTGCTTATCGTGTTTAAGCAAAAAGTCAATCGTCTTATTACAAACATTACAAACTCCGTCGAATAAAATAATCGCCTCTTGATCGATTTCCATTCCCAACCCCTCATTTCTTAAAACATACTCTACTTAATATTTTAAACTTCTTGAATTTGTTTGCATAGATAAACCCTTTGACATAAACTTTTAAAAAATTTATAAACTTTAGGTTTTAAACTGTTAAGAGCGGGTATACCATTATTGAACGAGTAAAGATTAATGCATCTTTATTCCTCACCCCCTTTATTTTTGAACCTCATCCCTTCTTTTCTGAAGGTTTATGAGGTTCCTTTTTTCACCTACAAAGACAAAAGACCCACTCCTAAATAACTACTTGCTGTTTTTTTGGAAGACCTTTCCTGAGAATACGCTAGATCTTAAAAAAATCACAAAAGAATCTCATATTCTTACATAGAAGATAAGCTGTAGGACACTATGAAGATGACAAAATGCCTGTTAAAATGACATCTCAGATAATATTTTTATTAGAAAAGTTGGTGCTATTATGTGGTCTACTGCAGAAATCGGAATAGACTTAGGAACAGCAAATTTGCTGGTATATACAAAAGATAAAGGAATTGTTATAAATGAGCCTTCTGTTGTCGCATTAAACACAGAAACTAAAGAAGTACTTGCTGTTGGTACAGAAGCGAAAAATATGGTCGGTAAAACTCCTGC
The DNA here is from genome assembly GCF_000292245.2 of Alkalihalobacillus alcalophilus ATCC 27647 = CGMCC 1.3604. Taxonomy (GTDB): domain Bacteria; phylum Bacillota; class Bacilli; order Bacillales; family Bacillaceae_D; genus Alkalihalobacillus; species Alkalihalobacillus alcalophilus. The sequence goes on from NZ_ALPT02000028.1 coordinate 4,666, forward strand.
CAACATTATTGCTGTTCGTCCTTTAAGAGATGGTGTCATCGCTGATTTTGATGTGACGAGTGATTTGTTAAAAGCGGTCATGAGAAAAGCGAGTAAAAAATTAGGATTATCAATGAGAAAACCAAATGTCGTCGTCTGTGCACCTTCTGGGTCAACCTCTGTTGAACGACGTGCCATTTTAGACGCCGTACGTAGCTGTGGTGCCAAAAATGTGCATATCATCGAGGAGCCTGTTGCTGCTGCTATCGGGTCTGATTTGCCTGTTAGCGAACCGATCGCCAATGTGGTCGTTGATATCGGTGGTGGGACAACAGAAGTTGCGATCATCTCATTCGGTGGTGTTGTTTCTTGTAACTCTGTCCGTGTCGGAGGAGACAAGCTTGATGACGCCATTATTCAATATGTACGTAAACAATACAATATTTTAATCGGGGAACGAACTTCCGAGCAAGTTAAAATGGAAATTGGTTATACCCCAATCGAACATGAAGAATTAACAATGGAAGTAAGAGGACGCGACTTAGTGAATGGCCTACCAAAGACAATCACCTTAACATCCTCTGAAATTCAATCAGCCTTACATGAATCTATGGTGCAATTACTAGAAGCAATTCGTGCCACGTTAGAAAACTGTCCACCTGAATTAAGTGGTGACATTGTCGATCGTGGTGTGATGGTTACAGGTGGAGGAGCTTTACTCAACGGAATGCAAGAGTGGTTATCAGATGAGATTTCTGTTCCCGTTCACCTTGCTCCAAGCCCACTAGAATCTGTTGCAATCGGAACTGGTCGTTCATTAAAGTTTATCGATAAACTCCAAAAAGCAACCGTATAAGAAGAAATCCCGTAAAGCCCTTTTGGACTTACGGGATTTCTTCCTTTTAAATATCTTGTGTCTCTAATCTTTGAGTTTGATCATTATAAACAGTTTCGTCAAGCTCCTTCGTCCATTTTCCAGTTAACGTACCTGCTGTCATACTACCACTTACATTAACAGCTGTTCGACCCATATCAATAAGTGGCTCGACCGAGATCAATAAGCCTGCAAGAGCAATAGGCAAATCGAGAGCTGATAAAACGAGCAAAGCAGCAAATGTTGCTCCTCCACCAACACCAGCAACCCCAAAAGAACTAACAGCCACAATGACAATTAACGTAAAGAGAAAACCTGGATCTAATGGATTAATTCCTACGGTTGGAGCAATCATCACAGCGAGCATCGCAGGATAAATTCCAGCACAACCGTTTTGACCAATCGATAAACCAAATGACCCTGCAAAGTTAGCCGTTCCTTCTGGTACACCTAATTTTCGCTGTGTCTCAATATTTAAAGGCAATGCACCAGCACTCGTTCTTGAAGTAAAAGCAAACGCTAATACAGGAAATGCCTTTTTCACATACGTAATTGGATTTAAACCTGATATTAATAATAACATTAAATGAATAATAAACATGGCAATTAAGGCCACATATGAAGCTACAACAAATTTTCCAAGGTTGGCAATTGACGCTAAATCACTCGTTGCTGCCGTACGGGTCATAATCGCTAACACCCCGTATGGAGTTAATCTAATAATCAATCTAACGACACGCATCACAATGGCATGGATTGAATCGATAATCTTTGCAAACATATCCGCTTGTTCTGGTTCTTTTCTTCTAACACCTAAATAAGCGATTCCTAAGAAAATAGCAAAGATAACGACCGCAATCGTTGAAGTAGACCTCGCACCAGTAAAATCTAAAAATGGGTTAGCTGGAAGCAACTGAATCACTTGCTGAGGGAAAGTCAAACCTTCCACATTATTCGTATAGTTCTCTTCCATTGCAGCTCCACGAGCAATCTCTGCTTCTCCTTGCTCAATTTCAATCGCTTCTAAGTTAAAACCAAGCGTTGTAACGATTCCGACAGTCGCAGCAACCGCTGTCGTTCCAACTAAAATAGCAATAATTAGTCCACTAACTTTCCCAAGATTTTTGGTTATCGTTAGTTTTGTAAAAGCAGCTAAGATTGAAATAAAAATTAACGGCATGACAATCATTTGTAGAAATCGAATATAACCGGTTCCAACAATATTATACCAACTTGTCGTTTCTGCAATAATCTCAGATGATGAACCATATACCCACTGAAGCAACAATCCAAAAACAATCCCAACTCCAAGCGCCGTAAAAACTCGTTTTGAAAAGGAAATTTGCTTCTTTTGCATGACATATAAACCGAAAATAAATAATAGCATAATGATTATGTTTAAAATGGTAAACACTTCATTCCTCCCCCTTTTTATCATCGTTGATTTTACAAGATTATTCCTACCATCTAAGTAGGAATAATCTATTTTATTCAACTTAATTAAAAATAGACTTAACTTATTTCTAATCTCTATTTTTCTTTTCTCTGATAGCTAAACGCTGTTAAACTCCCCTTCTCATTGGCAAGAAAAAGGAGCTGCTCCAACTTTGGAACAGCTCCTTCACTAAAAGATATCCTATTTATAAAGATGAGGAACACGACTTTTAAAGACTGGGACATTGTTACGAATTTCCACTACCTCGTCAAGGTCTAATTTCGCTCTTAAAGTCTCTTGTTTATCTTTTGTCCCTTTTACGATAACCTCTCCCCACGGGTTGATAAACATAGAACGGCCGGCAAATAAAGTTCCCTCATCTTCACCGACTCGATTGCATGAAATCAAATAAACTTGATTTTCTATCGCTCTCGCTTGCTGTAATACTTCCCAATGAATCGCACGAGCCTCTGGCCATTCGGCGACAACAAATAACAATTCAATCCCTTCAACAGCTAAGGAGCGGGCCAACTCTGGAAAGCGCAGATCATAACAAATAATCATCCCCATCTTATGCCCATCCAAAGTAAATGATTCAACCTTTTGCCTGCCACCCGTCAAATACTTCGGTTCATCTAACATCGGAACAAGGTGAATTTTATCATACTCATAAACAAGTTCACCTTCACGATTAAAAATGAGGGCACGGTTATAGATCTCACCAGCTTCCTTCACAGCAATAGAGCCCCCAACAATGTTAACTTGATAAAATTTAGCTAGATCACTTAAAAATTGAATCGTTTCTCCTTTTGGTGCATCTGCCGTTTTATCTAAATCTTTTAATCGATACGCTGTTGTCCACATTTCAGGTAGTACTAAAATGTCTGGCTTCTCATCATTGGTCATCTGTTCCTTCACCCAAGCTTCAACGGCCTGCCTATTGGCCTCAGGATCGCCTGGGCTAATATCCATTTGAAAGCATACAACATGTAACATTTCCATTCCACCCCTCATTTCATCTACTATCCTCAACTTATTCCTTATGAATAGATTAGCGTATTTAAATAAAAAGCAAAAGAAATAAGTATTGTTAAGTAGGAGGCAGAATCGCTCTCGTTAAATAAGCGGAAAATCACTTTGATAAACTGGATTCGTATAAAAAGGCGGTCTTGGGCCTATTTTTTGCATCGTCCAAGAATGATCAATATAATGCATTGTAACCAATTCGTCAGATTCGTCTATTAAAAGCAACGTTATTTCAGGATTAAATTCAAAGTGCATCCTTTCTCCTCCTTTCACAGTCCATTATGAATTAGTTGCTTCTCCTCCATTCACATGAAGAACCTGACCAGTGACAAAACTAGCGTCGTCTGAAGCAAGATATACATAAGTCGGGGCCAATTCAAATGGTTGTGCCATTCGTTCCATTGGGTTTAATGAGCCAAAGGTGGCAACTTGATCAGCTGTGAAACTAGCAGGAATTAAAGGGGTCCAAATCCGTCCTGGGGCTACTGCATTCACTCTAATTCCCTTTTTAATCACATTCTTAGCTAGAGCTCTAGTAAATCCAACAATCGCTCCCTTTGTAGCTGTATAGTCAATCATTTGTTCTTCTCCATTGTACGTCACAACGGATGTCGTTCCAATAATCGAACTGCCAGGTTTCATATACGGCAAGGCTGCTCTTGTCGTATAAAAGTGAGAATAAATATTCACTTTAAATGTATCATCAAACTGTTCATCCGTAATATCCGTTAAATCCTTTTGTTGAAATTGAATGCCGACATTATTCACGAGAATATCTAAACGATTCCACTTTTTAATCGTCTCTTCAACAATCGCCACATTTTGCTTTTTCTCCCTAACATCACCAGGCAATAATAGACATTGCCTACCTAGCTCTTCAATTCTTTTTTTCGTTCGATTAGCATCATCATGTTCATCTAAATAAGATATCGCAATATCTGCTCCCTCTTTCGCATAAGCAATAGCGGCAGCGGCTCCAATCCCACTATCTCCACCAGTAATTAAAGCAACCTTATCCTTTAATTTTCCACTCCCTTTATAATGAGGATTTTCTAAAATCGGTAAAGGCACCATTAATGCATCTACACCAGGCTGCCTTAATTGCCTTTGTTCAGGTGCACTAACTGGTATTTCTTCATACCGAGTGATTTTACCGTAATTACGGTAAAGCGGATAAGGAGTAGAGCGCATCGTTTCTAAAAATTTTCTCTGTAATTCCTTAATCTTTTGCAGTTGTTCCTGTTCATCTTTTGACACATAATCCCTCCTCAATTTAACTTCTATGCTATGTATATGAGTCTTGAAATGATTCATGCAAAACCCAAAAACCCCTACACTAGCATAGCCAGTATAAGGGTCAATCTATATAATCAATTCGTCAAGGTGAATTTCTTGTTAACCTAAACGAATTGTTTGAACAAAACGGGGATTTGAATTGAACAGCTCATCTTTTTAGTTCCAGCTATTCACTTCTTTTTCTGCCTCTTCTTTGGACTTACCGTATCTTTCTTGAATTTTCCCAATTAACTTATCCTTGTCTCCATCCACTTGTTGTAAATCATCATCTGTTAATTTCCCCCACGTTTTCTTCGCTTCACCTTTCATTTGATTCCATTTGCCTTTCCATTTCACTTGTTCCATTTGTTTCTCCTCCTCTAAAGTAAAATTCTTATCGTTGCTTACTCTTGCAATTACCTTTATCCATTACCTTCAAACACAAAATCGCTTTTTTTCATCATTTATCAAAATCAGCGGTAATTTTACGTAACAGCGCGCAATATCAATCCAACAAAAAGGCTCCTAAAAGTTGATTAGCCAACTTTTTAAGAGCCTTTTCCTTATATCTTTTTCACATTAAAGAACTGTGGATAGCTTTTTACAAAGACAATTAAAACAGCTAAAGTGATCAACATTTGCGGAACAAGGTAGGAGGCATTATAAAAAGCCGAATAGGCTAAATCATTCCATCCATCAGGCGTAAATTCCGAAAACCAAATAACACCTGAAGCAAAATGGGATAAAAAGCGTAAAAGCGTTGCAAATATCACACCAATAATAAGCGTAGTCACTTTAGGCACTTGACCTTTTTTCACAAAGAGAGCAGCAAAACCAAGTAATAAAAATGGAACTGGATAATCTAAAAGGAGTTGAATAGGATGAACAACATACGGACTAATTAATAAATCAACAAGGCCTGTAATCAAACCAGTTAATACCCCAACTTTCCAGCCACGACGAAAGGCGATAATAAATAATGGAATCATTTCTAAGGAGATCGAGCCTCCATTTGGCCAAAAAGCATTAATCTTTACTAAACTTAATAACGTTGCGAGCCCTGCAATAACTGCTACCTCAATCATAATTACTAAACGTTCTCTTTCCAAACGAAAAACATCCCCTCTATGCGTAACCACAGGGGAATGTCATCCGTTGCACAATATGAACACACTACATCCATATTATCCAAAACCGTAAACACCACTTCCCTACGCTAGTTTTACCTAGATCAGGTTCCAAGAGTTAAGGTTATTACCTCTCTCAGTCAAATGACACCCCTAGTGGTTATCTAATTATTTTTTCCATTGTAACATAAGTATTATCTATGCGATAGACTATTTTCTTATTAATCGGTTTCAAACTCCTCAACTAATAACGATAACTCTTCCCATCTCTCCATCGCTTTTTCTAATTCATCGTTAAGCTGCTTTTGTTCAGTAAGAAGCTTTTCAATCATCGTAAAGTCACTTCCAGCTGCTGCAATTTCTTCTTCAATACTTTCAAGCTTCTCTTCTAAGCTTGAAATCTTTTCTTCAATCGTTTCCCAATCCTTTTGTTCCTTATAAGAAAGTTTCTTTTTCTTTTGAGGTCTTGATGAAGTTGATTGAGCTTTCTCTACTTCTTGTTTATATAGCTGTTCTTGTTCCTTCTCCTGATTCACTTTTTCCAAATAATCACTATAGCTACCTTGGAAACGAGTTATTGCTCCTTTTCCATTAAAAACGAGCAAATGATGGGCCACCCGATCGAGGAAATAACGATCGTGAGATACCGTCACAACTACACCTGGAAATTGTTCCAAATAATCTTCTAATACCGATAAGGTCTCTGTATCCAGATCGTTTGTTGGCTCATCCAAAAAGAGTACATTCGGTTCTGCCATTAACACCCGAAGTAAATATAGCCTTCTTTTCTCTCCACCTGATAAACGACGAATGTAAGTCCAATGCATCGAACGCGGGAACAAAAAGCGCTCGAGCATTTGCTCCGCTGTAATAACATCACCTGATTTTGTATAGACGATTTCAGCGATTTCCTTAATATATTCGATTACTTTTAAATCTCCATCAATTTCATGGTCTTCCTGTGTATAATAACCAAATTCGACCGTTTCTCCAACATGAACCTCACCTTTTACCGGTTGAATTCTTCCTGCCATAATGTTTAATAAGGATGACTTTCCGCTACCATTTGGCCCAATAATTCCAAGTCGTTCCCCTTTTACAAGCAAATAATCAAATGGATAAAAGAGCTCTTTTCCTGAAAAAGAATGACTTACTCCCTTTAATTCAATTACATCATTACCGAGACGTTTGGAACCAATCGCAAAATCAAACTCTCTTGTTTCCTGTTTAAATTCTTGATCTTTTAAATCATGAACTCGGTCGATTCGAGCTTTTTGTTTCGTTGTCCTTGCTTTTGCTCCTCTTTGCAGCCAAGCTAATTCTCTTCTTAATAAATTTTGGCGTTTGCTTTCCTGCTGTGTTTCTATTGCTTCTCTTTCTGCCTTTTTTTCAAGAAAAACTTCATAATTTCCTTGATAACGGAAAAGTCGACCACGGTCCAACTCAAATATTTGGTTTGTTACTCTATTAAGAAAGTAACGATCATGTGTAATCACTATAAAAGAACCTTTATATTGACCAAGAAATCCTTCTAACCATTCAATCGTTTCATTGTCCAAATGGTTTGTAGGTTCATCTAATAATAAAAGATCAACTGGATTAATAAGAGCCTTCGCAATTGCCACTCTTTTTTTCTGACCACCGGATAACTCGGAAACTTTTTTTCCAAACTCTTTAATGCCCAGTTTGGTTAAAATCGTCTTTGCGACTGTATTCGCTTCCCATGCCTCTAACCTATCCATGTCTTGTTGAAGCTTCATTAATGTTTGCAGTTTTTTCTCATCATTTGATAACTCTAACTCAAATAATGCCTGCTCATAACGGCGCATCGTCACCATCATAGGCGTTTCTCCATAATAAATTTGTTCTAGCACAGTTAGCTCCAAATCTAATTCTGGCTGTTGGGCTAAGTACTCAACCTGAAAATCATTGGCATGAATAAATTCACCTTTATCAGCTTCTTCAATCCGTGCGATCGCTTTTAGAAGAGATGATTTTCCAGTTCCGTTAACCCCAATCAAACCGATTCGTTCTTTTTCATTAATGGAGAAATTAAGGTCTTGAAATAAGACCTTCTCTCCAAATGTTTTCGTTAAATGTTCTATTTGTAATAAACTCATTCTCATTCATTCCTTATCAATGCACTGGACTCATTTTCCTATGCCTATTTCTATCATTTATTGACGTCACCTATACCCAAAATCGTTTTATCTAAGTTCATCTTTACGAAAATAATTAGGCGTAACAATTCTATTTTCATATTGTTGATGAAATATATGCGTCGTCGCCGGTGATATCGGCGGGATTAACCATGTCCAATCACCTGTTACATCACGATTCAGCTGTGCTTCCTTCTCTTCAAACGTTTTAAATTGCTTGGCAGCTGTATGGTGATCTACAATGCTGACACCGGCTTTTTTATATGAATATAACACGGCTTTGTTTAACTCTATTAATGCCTCATCTCTCCACAAAGAGGACTCACGTTCTTGGTTTAATTGAAAGATTTTAGCGACTCGTCTTAACATATCGTAACGAAATGGGTCGGCAAAATTTCGGGCCGCAATTTCAGTCCCCATATACCAGCCATTAAACGGGGCAGCCGAATAACGAATCCCTCCTATTTCAAGTACCATATCCGAAATAATCGGGACAGCATACCACTTTAACTCAAGTTCAGCTACAAGTTCATTTGTCGGATGTTCGATATCTACCTCTTCAATCAAGTGTTCAGGAATAGTGCACCACCGAGGTTCTTCCTCTCCTATTTGGACGACAATTGGCAATAATTGAAAATCACTTCTAATGCCTTGCCACCCCAAGTCTAAACAAACTTTTGTAAATTCAATTGATGCCGGATCGCCGATTATACCATATTCTGTTTCAAAACCCGCATAACGAAACAATTGGTGATTAAGGATTTTAATTTCAGGATGACTCGGGTGATTAGCTCGAAAAATCGTAATCGTTGGACGTATTTTCCCAGCATTCGTTGCATAGTGAATATGGTCAAATAATTCATCAAGAATATCAGAGGTTGTTTCAGCATGCCTTGCATCACGAACATGCATAGAATCCCAAAAGAGGCGACCAATACATTTATTACTATTACGCCAGGCCATTTTCGCACCATGACTTAACTCTTCGTATGTATGATGATAAGTACCTGTTTGTTCAATCTCTTCATGTACTTCATTTAATCTCCTCTTTAGTTCCTGCTCTGACTTTGCAAGTTCATAATAGCATGTTTCAACAAATTGCTTCGCTTCAATAAAAAGTTCTTCCTTTGAAAACATTATCCTCCTCCTAATCCCCACCATAAATAGATTGATACAAGAAAATAAGTGGTTCATTTTATAATAATGAACCACAAAACCTACTGATTACTTCTTTTCATTTAAAAGCTTTACGATGTCATCCTCTAATTTCTCTGGCACTGTTTGTGGGGAAAAACGCTCTACAACTTCCCCCTCTTGATTGACAAGAAATTTAGTGAAATTCCATTTTATTTCCGAACTTAAAATTCCTTTTTTCTCTTTTTTTAAATGTTTGTACAACGGATCGGCATCAGAGCCATTCACTTTAATTTTAGAAAATAAAGGGAATGTTACACCATGATTTACTTTACAAACTTCTTCCATTTCATCATTTGATAATGGTTCTTGGTTCATAAACTGATTACTAGGAAAACCTAATACTACTAATCCTTCCTCTTTGTATTTTTGATGAAGTTCCTCCAGTCCAGTAAACTGAGGAGTTAAACCACATTTTGTTGCCGTATTAACAATTAACAAAACATTGCCTTTATATTTTTCTAATGACATCTCATTCCCTCTTGGTGTCTTCACTGAAAAATCGAATACATTCTTCATCAAAAACCTCCTTCATTATATCAGTCCTTTCTTTATTATACTAAGTAGCCTATTAATATTCGAGCATTACGCTTATTCATCATCGATTGTTTTAATTGGTTGGAAACGGGAATAGAGTAGTATAACAAAAAAGACTTACCTTCTTTAACGAAAGTAAGTCTAAGTTCTTGTAAGATTAATGTACTCGTACAACACGTCCGTTGAAAGTATTGTTCCAGTAACCACTTGACATGTCCGCAATCGCTACACCTGTTGAACTTTGTGCACCGATAAATTTATTATTTCCAAGGTAGATTCCAACGTGACCATCTGTTTTATAAGTGTTAAAGAAAACAAGGTCTCCAGGTTGTCTATCTCCAGCAGCAATTTGTTTACCAGCATATCTTAAACCATCTGTGCTTGAAGGAACACTGTAACCAGCTTGTCCCATTGCCCATGCGACAAAAGCTGAACAATCAAATCGACCTGCTGCAATATCAGAGGCAGAACGTCCACCACCAAATACATAGACAGAGTTTCCAATATATTTTCGACCAGCATCCATCGCAACTTGAATACTACCATTTCCGCTTGAAACAGGAGCTGGTGATGAAGAAGCCGATGCTGATGAAGATGAATCTGATGATGTCGTTGAAGTCGAAGCTGAAGTTAAAGATACAGTTGCCGAACGATCAACTACTTCATTTTGACGTGCTTCGATATTAGCCGCTTCAGAAGCTAGTTCACTATCTTTCGCTTGTAAACTATTTCTTTCCTCTTTTGCTAATTTCACTTTATCTTGTACTTCTGCTTTTAACACTTCATTTTGTTCTTGTTGTTCTAAAATGTGATGCTTCATACCATCTAGTTCAACTTTTTTATCTTGAAGTTCTTCTAATTTAGTTGCAACCTCTGCACGTGCTTCTTCGACTTTGGCTTGGTCTGCTTCTAAACTTTCAATCATCGTGTTATCAGCCTCAGCAATTTTTGTTACAGCTACAACACGGTCAATAAAATTACTAAAACTAGTAGAACCGAAAACAACTTCTAAGAAATTAGAATTCGAACCACCATTTTGATGATAAGTGACAGCACGTTGTTTTAACAGTTCAAAACGAGCTTCAATTTGCTCTTCTAAAACCTTAATCTCTTCTTCAAGAGTCTCAATTTCAGCTTCTGTAACCGCAATGTCTTCTTCAGTTTCATCAATCATCTTCTGGTTGTCAATGATCGCCTGCTCCACTCGAGCAATTTGTTCATTAATTTGCTGAATTTCTTTTTCTAAAGTTGTTAACTCTTCGTCTTGCTTGGCAATCTCACTTTGAATGGTATCACGCTCTGACTTAATACGGTCTAAATCTGCATTTGCTGATGCAGTTGGTGCAAATAGACTTGTTAAACCTAGAGCAAACACTGTACCCAAAATTAAATGCTTCTGCTTACGCATAAATTCCCCTACCTTCAGTAATAGTTAATATTAATCGTTTTTATATAAGGTTAACGACGTACTTTTATGTATAACGACAAAAAACTTATAAATCTATTTATTTTCTTTCACGATTTGAAGTATATCATCAAAAAATGACAAAGACATGTTAGTAGTATTACAATTATATTTCCGTTGTTACAAAAAGAGCTTGTTTTGTAATATAAAATAAAGCTAACTTCCGTTTGATATTCCTATAAAACACTTCGTTCATTAGAAAAAAGTGTGATTTAACCCCTTTTTTCACTTTATCCTCTTAAACTACTAGTTCCTTTTTAAAAGTTTAATATTACAGAAATATTACAAAGAGGTCACTAGTGTAACCTTTTCTGTTACAAAAAAAAAGACTCACTGTCCTTTTTTTATGACAGCAAGTCTTCGAAGTTATTTAATTCGACGAGCAAAATCGACAAATCGAAACTTATCTGTTCGATGACGCGATTCCGTATATTGGAATAAACTAGCGTCTTCTAGATATACAAGACTTCTTACGACAACGATATTCGAAAATCCTTCAAGATCAAGCAAATTTTTATCCTCTTCTGTTACATCCTCTACTGTAATTTCCTTTTTCGCAAAGCTAATCGCCAATCCTAATTCATTTTCTACATATTGATAAATCGAATGCTCACATTGTTCCTTTGTTATCGTAGGAACATGACTCTTCAGCAAAAAGTCTTTATCAAGGATAATATTTTCACCATCAATTTGGCGGACACGAATAATTTCCCATACGCGGTCATTTTGATTAAATACTCCATCCAACAATGGTTCAATAATTGGTTTATCATGTAACGAAATCACTTCTGTTTTCGACTTATTCCCAATTGATTTAGCTAATTCTTTGAAGCTCACAAGCCCAGTGACAGGAAATTGGATTTTCGGATTATTTAAAACGAGTGAGCCTTTACCTTGAATCTTTTGAATATACCCGTGTTCTGACAAGAGCTTTAACGCCTTTCGAATCGTTTCTCTTGAGGCCTGAAAGCTTTCCACTAGTTCGTGTTCTGAAGGCAAATAATCATTTTTTTGATAGAAGCCTTGCTGTATATCGTTTTTTAAATGTTCATAAATAAGTTTAAATTTATTTCGCTTCACCAAGATTCACCTTTTCTACCTCTATGCGTCAATCAAATAAACGAGCGATTCATATGGCTTTAAATGAAGAACTTCACTTAAATCATCATTTTGTCGGTCATTTGATAAGAGTAATGTTGCTTTTTTCTCTAACCACTCCTTTGGCATATTAAACGCAGCCTCTTTTGCATAAAAGTTGTTAATGACTAAAAGTTTTTGGTTGTTATACGTTCGTACATAAACAAATAGCTGCTCATTGTTATCTTCCAATAATTGATAATCTCCATATGTGATAATATCATATTGTTTGCGCATTTTGATCAATTTTTGATAATGATAAAAAATTGATCCTTCGTTTGCTACAGCATTCTCTGCATTAATTTCTTGATAATTATCAGCGATATCAATCCATGGAGTTCCCGTTGTAAATCCGGCCTGACTATCATTACTCCACTGCATCGGTGTTCGAGAATTATCTCTTGAACGCTCTTGAATAATCGTTAAAATCTCATTTTCACTTTTGCCTGCTTCCTTTAACATTTGATAAGCATTTAACGTTTCGACATCACGGTACTTATCAATTGTAGTAAAATGTGGGTTAGTCATCCCAAATTCTTCCCCTTGATAAATATAAGGTGTGCCTTGCATTAAGTGAATCGCCGTCGCCAGCATTTTCGCCGACTGCTCATGATATTCTTTGTCATTTCCATATCGACTTACAACACGTGGTTGATCATGGTTGCACCAAAAGAGAGCATTCCAGCCTCCTCCTTTGTGCATTTCTACTTGCCATGTTGAAAGAATATTTTTTAACTCCTTAAAGTCAAATGGTTTAAGAGCCCATTTCTCTCCATTTAAATAATCAACTTTTAGATGATGAAAATTAAAGGTCATATTTAATTCTTGACGCTCTGGATTCGAATATTTAATACAATTCTCAATAGATGTTGAAGACATTTCTCCAACGGTCATATTTTGATACTTTGATAACACTTCTTGATTCATTTCATGTAGGAACTCATGAACGCGTGGCCCATCTGTATAAAACCTACGTCCGTCTTTCTTTGGGTCTGTTTCATTTGGAAAGTTTTGATCCTTGGAAATCAAATTAATCACGTCTAAACGAAAGCCATCAATGCCTTTTTCAAACCAGAAATGCATCATCTCATAAACATGCTCTCGCAACTCTTCATTTTCCCAGTTTAAATCAGCTTGTGTTTGATCAAACAGGTGTAAAAAATATTGGCCTGTCTTCTCATCATATTTCCAAGCTGAGCCACCAAATTTTGATTGCCAATTTGTTGGTGCTTCTCCTTCAACTGGATCTTTCCAAATATAAAAATCTCGGTAGCGATTATCTTTTGATACACTCGCTTCTTTAAACCATTGATGCTCAGTTGACGTATGATTAACGACTAAATCCATAATTAATTTCATTTCTCTTTTATGCACTTCTTCAAGAAGCTTTTCAAAGTCTTCCATCGTTCCATAATCGGGTTCAATCGCATAATAATCGGAAATATCATAACCATTGTCATTTTGTGGTGATGCATAAACAGGTGTTAACCAAATGACATCAACACCTAACATCTTTAAGTAATCAAGCTTTTCAATAATTCCATTGATATCTCCCAATCCATTTCCAGTCGTATCATTAAAACTTTTTGGATAAATTTGATAAACAACAGAACGTCTCCAAAATTCATTCATCTTCATATCATACACTCCTTATTTATAAAGCTAAGTCCGTTTGAACAGAAGCAATTTTTCTCGAGCTTCTAACAGGCGTAGCTAGGGTATTCTTTTATTGGAAAAGGCCATTAGCTTTTGACTAATGACCTCCAATATTCTTTTAATCAGTAATCTTTCTTGTCTTGCCATAAAAATACGTTAAAATAAGCGGTAAGAAGAAGGCAATCGCCATCCCAATCGCAAATACACCCCATTGTTCCGTAACGATTGAGAAGATTCCTGGTAACCCTCCTACCCCAATCGAAAAGGCCATTACTGAATTCCAGGCAATCCATAGTCCACCAATTGCGGCACTAGTAATCGCAAAAACAAAAGGAAAACGATAGCGTAAATTCACTCCAAATAGAGCAGGTTCCGTAATTCCCAAATAAGCAGAAATCGATGATGTAACCGATAAACCTTTAATTTTTTCGTCTTTCACTAAGAAATTCATCGCAAGTGCTGCAGAACCTTGTGCAATATTCGATAGCACCAAAATCGGCCATAGGAATGTTCCACCAATCGTTCCAATTAGCTGCACATCAATGGCAAGGAATGTATGATGCATACCAGTAATAACTAATGGTGCATAGGATAAACCATACAATAATCCACCAACAGCCGCGACATTTTCAAATACCCAAACAAAAATATCTGTAATAAAGTTACCAATTGTAAATGTGACAGGTCCGATTAAGATAAACGCAAGGAAACCTGTTACAAGTAATGCGACTGGTGCAACCACCAATAATTGAAAACCTTCTGGAACGTTTCTCTTTAAGAAAATCTCCATTTTAGCAAGAATAAACGCCGCCACAAGAATTGGTAACACTTGTCCTTGATAACCCATTTGAGCTATCTCAAGACCGAATAAATTCCAATAAGGCACTTCTCCAGCTTCAAGTGCAGCTCCATATGCCCATGCATTTAAAAGATCTGGGTGAACAAGAATTAAACCGAGAACAATCCCAAGTAATGGATTCCCTCCAAAACGTTTAACAGCCGACCAACCAATCAAAGCAGGTAAAAAAGCAAAGGCTGTTCCAGCTATTAAATTAATAATATTAGCAAAGTCAGCCCATTGCGGATACATCTCAACTAAAGATTGTTCGCCAAAAATCCCTGTTGCAGTAAGAATGTTATTAATCCCTAATAAAAGACCAGCTGTTACAATCGCAGGTAAAATCGGAATAAAAATATCTGCTAATGTTTTGATTGCACGTTTAAGCGGATTCATCTTTTTGGAAGCCTTCGCTTTAACTTCCTCTTTTGAAACTTCTTCAATTTGAGTCTCATTTGTAAGCTCTTTGTAAACCATTTCAACAAGCTTCGGTCCAATAATGACTTGAAATTGACCGTCCGTCGCAAACGTTCCTTTGACGACATCCACCTTTTCTAAAGCTTTTTTATCGACTTTATCGTCATCTTTTAATACAAAACGAAGTCTAGTGACACAGTGGGTAGCAGAATCAATATTCTCCTCGCCACCAATCGCCGCTAGTATCTCCTTTGCCGCTTTTTTTGGATCGCTCATATTATCCTCCCTGTTACCGTTTTCATAAAATATAAAAAAATTGAACTCATGTTGTATATACAAGTTGATTCGACATTAATTTTAACTTGTATATACATGTTTCGTCAATCTTTTTATTTCTATTAGATTTCTCTATTCTTTTCCTCTTATTTGGCTTCTTAAAACGCTTCATTCAATAAAAACCGTCACAGTTTGTATCAAGTAGAGAACCTCTCAACTTATCTTGCTCGATTAGGCCCCTTAATATATTTATAATTTTGCTATCTTTAATGAAAATAAAAAAGTAGATGAGGAAGCATTCACCAATGCTCTCATCTACTTTTTTTATTTTCCCACATCTTTTTATGGACTTTATTCGTTTATTCGAACTCTAATTCGGTTAAGGCCACAGTTTCATTACTTATTAATGTTTTTTCGTATCGTAATTCCGTTCAGGCCTGAGTTTCATTACCTATTAACAGTTTTTCGCTCCTTTTTTCCGCCCAAACTTGAGTTTCATTACCTATTAACTTTTTTCGCCCCCTAATTTCGCCCAGGTCTGAGTTTCATTACCTATTAAGAGTTTTTCGCTCCTTAATTCACCCCAGTCCCAGTTTTCATTACCTATTAACTTTTTTTCGCTCCTTATTTCCGCCCAAACCTGAGTTTCATTACCTATTAACTTTTTTTCGCTCCTTATTTCCGCCCAGGTCTGAGTTTCATTACTTATTAACTTTTTTTCGCCCCCTAATTTCTCCCAGTCCCAGTTTTCATTACTTATTAACTTTTTTTCGCTCCCTAATTTCTCCCAGTCCCAGTTTTCATTACTTATTAACTTTTTTTCGCCCCCTAATTTCGCCCAGTCCCAGTTTTCATTACCTATTAACAGTTTTTCGCTCCCTATTTCCTCCTAGGCCCTAGTTTCATTACCTATTCCCTTTTACATTCATTCACTCTTCCATCGGTAATACCGTTCTTATCGCTTGAACAACTGTGCTTACGAGCGTATCACATTGCTCGTCGGTAATAATAAGGGGCGGTGCTAAGGAGAGGACATTGTTATAGTTTGCAACCGTTGCTCCGTTTTTGCCAATGATGACTCCAGCCTCTTTACAAGAAGCAATGATTTTATTGAGGAAGCTCACATCTAATGGTTGTTTACTTACCTTATTTTTGACTAGCTCCAAACCAATTAAGAGACCTTTTCCACGAATATCACCTATATTGGCATGATCTTCCAATTGCTCAACAAGCTTTTTTTTCAACTTCTCTCCTTGTATTTTAGAGCGTTCAAATAGCCTTTCCTCTTCCATAATTTGAATATTACGAGAAGCGACGGCACAAGAAGCCGGATGTCCGCCAAATGTGTTCACATGGCGTAAATAATCATATTTTTCTGACCCTTGGAAGGCTTCATAAATTTCCTTTTTTACCGCTGTGGCTGCTAACGGTAAATAGCCACTCGTAATCCCTTTAGCCATCGTAATAATATCGGGCTTGACTTCATAATTCATAAAACCAAATGGTTCGCCTGTCCTTCCAAAGCCACAAATCACTTCATCCACAATTAAAAGAACACCATTCTCGGCACAAATATCGGCAACAGCTCCCATATAATCATCAGGTGGTATTAAAATTCCTCCACCCGTAATAATCGGCTCCATAATACAAGCTGCTACCGTCTCTTTCATTTCCCAAACAATGGCTTCCTCTATTGCCTTCGTTTCAGAGCGTTCCCTTGCACTCTCTTCCCTTTTTAATGGATTCCGATATAAATCTGGAGGCCGCACATGAATAAACCCTGATGATAATGGTTCATACTTATATTTCCGTTCTGCTTGACCTGTTGCCGCGAGTGTCGTCATCGTATTCCCATGATAAGAACGATATCTAGAAATAATTTTATGTCGACTCGATTCTCCCTTTTGATGATGATATTGCCTTGCAATTTTAAAAGCGGTCTCATTTGCTTCAGAGCCACTATTTGAAAAATAAATGACATAACCGCCGCCGAGCAACTCATTTATTTGAGCTGCTAATTCAATGGCAGGCTGATGGCTTTGCGTCAATGGATAATAAGCTAGTTGTTTCATTTGCTCGGCGGCAACCTCTGCTAGTTCCTTTCGTCCATAGCCAACATTGACACACCATAGTCCAGACATCGCATCCAAATATTGCTTCCCATCTTTATCCGTAATCGTGACACCATCTGCTTCCTTGACAATCACCGTCTCATTCGGGTTATAAGGCTTCATAGAATGCCAAAGAAAGTCTTTATCTTGTTTATATAAATCCCCCACTTTAACACCTCCACAACAAATGTATTATGTTCATACAAAAAAAGAGAAAGGTTTCCTCCTCTCTCCATCTTATGAAACCAAAAGCTCGGACATGTGTTTCATTACCCTTTTTTATATTTCATTCGTTTTTCCATTAAGTTTAAGCCTACGCCCATACAGAAAGCACTTATGCCAAATAGGATCGAGGCAGGAAGGAGAAATTGTTCAAAACTCCATTGATAAACTGTTGCTCCTTTTAACATTTCTAAACCGTAGCTGGTGGGAGAAAACTTCGATAATAATAAAATCAAGTCTGATGAAACAAATTCGAGTGGGAAAAAGGCCCCACCTAACATAGCCATACTGACCGAGATAAACGGAACAATGCCATTTAATTGCCTGACATTTGTAACGAAACCGCTTATTAAAATCCCTAAGGATACAAGAGCAAGCAAATATGGAATAACAGCAATTAAAACGACCAAAAATCCTCCATAAAAATGGACACCAACGATAAACTTAAAGATAAAATAAATAATTAATAGTTGGATATAACCAATTTGAAAACTAAACAATATTTGCCCTAGATACATTTCCATTTTTGTTGTTGGTGAAAGAATGACCCGATCCCATAAACCAAATTCCTTTTGATATAATATCGATTGGCTCGAAAAGGAAATCGTATAAAAGACAAAAAATAAACTGAATCCGAATAAAGCATGCAGGGTCATATCAAATGGCAAACCCTCTTCATTAGAGAATGATTCATACTTTGTATAAGTCTTCGCTGAAAATGTTTTTAATTCAAGCTCATTTTCACTAAGTCGTTTTTGTTTAAAATAAGTGCTCATCTCCGCTTCTACTAAACTCTTATATTCAGATTGTCGTGATAAAAATAATTGATAACTTTGCTCCTCTAAATGGACTGCCAAATCATAGGCTTGATTCGCTAAACCAGAACGAATATTCGTTTCACTTCTAATTTCAAAACGAAGAGCTTTTCCTTCATTTAATTTATTGACCTCAGCCATCAGTTGTTCTTCAGATAAACTATTAGAAAAAATAGGTACCGTTTTTTCAGCTGTACTTCCTCCTTGCCCCATGACAATCGCAAAGATGACCGTTAAAAAAATTGTCCCGATTAGACTAAGTGGATTTCTTAGAACTTGCTTCCACTCTCCCCAAATTATCGCTCTCATTGAACATCACCTCTTCTTGTAAAAATCAAAAGAGAGACTACAAAACAAAAGAAAGAAAAAAGGATAACTGTAGGAAAAATAGATGAAATATCTTTTAAAGTACCACCGACCATCGCGACAAAATATCCTTCCATCGCAACTCCATTTGGTGTAAACCCTGCAATATTAGCAAGGACTGGAGAATAGGAATGAACATAACCAAAACTCCCACCTATAAACGATAGTAAGGCCACACCAACATAGGAAAATGCACTAACCGCTCTATATGAATTTGTTAAAAAATTGATCGCTGTTAATACCGTTGTAATTCCTCCAACCATCAAGCTTAGACAACTTGACACAATTAGAAATAACCCGATATTATCCCAGCTAACTTGATAAACAAAATAGCTAAAAATAAAGATAATACTAATTTGCAAAAAGGCGATAATAAAGCTCGACAGCCATTTGGTTAACATATAATAAATAAAAGGGAGATTAGCCACTTTTAATCTCATAAAAATATGCGAGAATTTTTCAGTCATTGCATAACTAGCAACAAAGGAAGTTCCAAATAAAACAAACATCGTCACCATACCAACCGCGTAATAATCAAATCCCGAAATCAGACGATTGGTTACAACGATTTCTTCTTTAAAATTTTTAGGGTCATTTAATAGAGATGAATCAACATGTTCATTTAAAAACGTTAATTCCAGTTCGAAATGAATTTGCTGAAAGAAATGGTTCATCATTTGTTCAATAATGGACAGATAAATTCGATTTTCATTCACTGTAATCGAAAGCGGTAAAAGCTCTCCTGATTGAAAAAATAGATAATCCCAAAAAGCGATCCGATAACCTCGTTCCACGATAAAAATCCCAGCATATTGCTCAGAATCAATCGCCTTTTCTACAGAAGTTTCCTCGTTAAATTGAACCATAAACTCCTCTTCAGTAAACATTTCCTCTCTCAAAATTTCAGGAATAGAAAAAGCTCTTGCTTCGTCTAAAATACTTTTAATCTGCTCCGCCTCTAAACCTCTACTTTCCAAAATGGCTTTATATTGATTCAATGATTCTTGTAAATCTTCTTCCTCAACGACTGCTAAATGTAGCATTGCTCTATCTTCACTTCCACCAATATTTCCAATCGCCGTTCCTAATATTCCTATTAAAACAACAGGCATCAGTAATAGAACAAGAAGCTCCATCCGATCATGTAAAATCAGTTTCAAATCTTTTTTAATTAATGCAAAAAACACACCCCTCCCCCCTTAATCTCTTAAATTTCTGCCAGTCAAATGTAAAAAAACGTCTTCTAATGTTGGTGATTTTACTTCTAACGCCTTAATTTTGACACCTATTTCATTTGATTGGTTCACTAATAAGTCAAATAAATCATAAGAATGGGGGGCAATAATTTTATAAACTAGTTCCGATTTTTGTGATACTTTAAATGCTTCATTCTGTTTGAGCCGTTCATATAGAGCTTCATTGCTTTGCATGATCGCAAGCTCTACCGTTTGATCCGAAGATAATATAGCCTTAAGCTCCGAAATGGTCCCTGAAGCAATGATATTCCCTTGATCCATTATATAAACTCTGTCACATACCGCCTCAACCTCCTCCATATAATGGCTTGTGTATAATACCGTAACATTACTCTCTGATTGTAACTGCCTTACTAAGTTCAAAATATGATTTCTTGATTGCGGATCAATCCCGACAGTCGGTTCATCCATGATTAAAAACTCTGGTTGATGGAGCATAGAGGCTGCGATATTTAAACGCCTCTTCATCCCACCTGAGTACGTCTTTACTCGATCCTTTTTTCGTTCATATAGTCCAACCAATTTTAGCGTTTCTTCTATTCTTTGTTTTAATCGTTTAGAATCCATTTTATAAATTTTTCCAAAGAATAAGAGGTTATCTTCAGCAGAAAGCTCATGATATAAAGCAATTTCTTGTGGGACAACACCAACGATTTTTCGCATTTC
This sequence comes from Alkalihalobacillus alcalophilus ATCC 27647 = CGMCC 1.3604, assembly GCF_000292245.2. Lineage (GTDB taxonomy): Bacteria > Bacillota > Bacilli > Bacillales > Bacillaceae_D > Alkalihalobacillus > Alkalihalobacillus alcalophilus. The sequence goes on from NZ_ALPT02000028.1 coordinate 25,497, forward strand.
TTTTGGATTTTCCCAAACTACTTTTCCATTTAAACGAACTTCACCACTAGTAGGTTTTAATGAGGATGCGATGAGTGAAATAGCAGTAGATTTTCCTGCTCCATTTGGCCCTAGTAACCCAACTGACTCCCCTTTTTCTAAAAAAAGATTAATCCCTTTTACGGCTTCGTTCTTCTTATATTTCTTTTTTAAATTGACGACCTCAATCATCTAACAGCCTCCTTACCGTTATCTATCTATAGCTTAAACCTTTAATAAAAATCGCCCTACTATAAAAAGTCATTTCCTATGTACCTGAGTAGTGACTTTAGTCATTTTTAGAAATCACAAAATCATTAATTCCCACAAAAAACCCCTAAAAGCACATCAAGCGACTTTTAGGAGCACCTATTCAATCTTCAATATCATGTTTTAGAGCAAAGATAGCAAGTTGTGTCCGGTCACGCAGCTGTAATTTTGTTAACAATTGGCTCATTAAGTTTTTAACCGTCCCTAATGAAAGGAATAATGTATCGGCAATTTCCTGATTGCTTTTGCCTTCTCCTACGAGGAAAACAAGTGAACGCTCTCTTTCTGTTAATGGAATCGGCAAGGGCTTTTTCTCTTGTTTGTTCCTAAATAATTGCGGAACGACCTTGGCTGCAACTTGCTCATCTAAAGCCATTCCACCTTCAAGAGCTTTGTCAATTGAATACAATAGACGCTCACGGTCAGCATCCTTTAATAAATAACCAACCGCACCAAGCTTTAAAGCCTCTATTGCATAAGCATCATCAGCAAACGTTGTGAGGATTAGAATTTTAACTTTTGGATATAACTGCCGTAACTTTTGAGTCGCTTCAAGTCCATTCATTTCTGGCATTCGGATATCCATAATAATTAAATCAATAATATGTTTAGGGTAGAGCTCGAGTGCTTCCTTGCCATTACACGCTTCTACTATCACTTCATTTTTTCCTGAATATTCGATCATCATTTTTAAACCTTGACGAACTAAAGCTTGATCTTCCGCTAATAAAATTCGATTCTTAACCATTCTTTATCCCCTTATTCAACTCATGATTGTGATGCCTTTAACGGTAAATAAGCTTCTATTTTAAATTCATTATTTGTTTTTAACACTTCAAAACGGCCCTCTAATTGTTCGACTCGTTCTCTTAGATTCGTTAAACCAAAACCATCCTTCAGAGAACGTTCTTCAGAGTAATATTTATTTTTCACCGATACAGTAAAGGCATAATTGGCGATTCCTTCAAAAATCACTTCGACCTCTCTTGAATGTGCATGTCGCATTGCATTCGTTAATCCCTCTTGAACAATTCGATAAATCGTAATCATTTGCTCATTCGTTAAAGGGGCAGATAAAGCTCCTTTACGGGTGATTAAATTTACTTGAATATGACTTTCCGATTCTAAACGGCGAATAAGCTGTATGACCGAAGAAAAACCTTTTAGTTCTTCATTTCGTAATGCCTGAACAGATTGCCTCATTTCCGTTAAGCTTTGTTTGGCAAGTTCCTTTGCTTGTCGTAGGGCAACTTCGTCCACTTCCCCGCTTTCTTGGGTAATTTCAACCATCTCAAGCTGCATCGCTAAAGCGGTTAATTGATGCCCAACATTATCATGAATATCCCGAGCAATTCTCGTCCTCTCTTCCGCTCTTGCATTTTCCTCTTGAACTTGTAACTGCCTTTTTAATTTCCGATACTCAATTAATAATGTTTTCCAATCTTCCTCATATGCTAATGCTGCCTGTTCCCTTTTATTTTTCTGCCAAAAACTAAATAACAGCAGAGCCAAAATCGCCGTATAAAAAAGCGAAAATGAAATGTCACGATACAAAATCAATGGAATAAATGTGACTCCGACAATCAGACCAAACAACCACTTCTTTTTTGCAAAATCATTAATCAAAAATAAGAGCCAAAAATACATTAGCCATGGCATCTGCATTTCTACTGAGAAAAGTAGAAGCTGGGCCAACATCGCCATACTAACGAGGATTCCGACTAAATAAAGTCGATTCTTCCACAATGGTTCTGTGCTCACTATGGCGACAAAGCCCCCAACCCAAAGCCAAAAACCTGGATGCAACCTCAATTCTACATTTTCTAATAGGATAAAAAAGATAATAAAGCATCCTGCCATAATCACTTTCATTTTGTCTGTCCTTTACGTTCATTTGTCTCTTATTCTAACATTTTTATCCTATTTTTGATGGTTTTTTCCGAAAAATCAATTAACTAAAATCGTAAATCACTTAAACGATCTTTTTTGAGCGTCCATGTGACCCCGAGCTTTTTACAAATTGTTGCATAATGGAGTAAGGTCAGCAATACAGCACTCATATTCATCCCGATAATAATTCCCCCCATTTGGAACTGTGGCATTGATCCAAGAGTAAACATCATGACAAACGAAATAATGGTCGTAATCACAGAATGAATAAACGCATCCTTCACTAGTCCAAGGCCAATTAAATAAGCCTGCATCGGAATCACAAAATAGTGAAAAAGGAAATATGGGACAAGCAACTGCAAATAACCAGCAGCTGGAGAATTCTCAAAGAACAAAGTCGTCAATTGATCGGCGTATAAATAAAATATCGCGACAATTGGAAAACCATATAACCCTGTAAAAATTAGCACTTTTCGCAATAGATTATGAAGCTCTTCATAATTCCGTTTACTATAGGCTTCTGAAACGGTTGGAATTAGAACAATTAATAACGAATGAGCAATAAAAGCCGGAAAAAAACCAATCGTAAATGCGACTCCGGCAAGCTTGCCATACTGTATCACCGCCATCGACTCCACTAAACCGGCCCGCATTAAAGCCGCTTTAATCAAAAATGGTTTCATCGCAAAAGTTGCCGCATGGAAAATTCGTAAACCGGTCGTTGGTAAAGAGACCTCTAATAATGACTTTCGTACTTTCTTTCCTGGGATTTCAGCTCTTGGCTGCTTTCTAAACCCCCGCATTTGCCCGACAAAAGCTAAAATTAAGTAGGTTAAAACTACCATTTCACAAACAATAACAGCCGACAAGCCGACTAAAATAGCTGTTTGTAAATCAAACTGAAACAATTGAAAAATAATGACCAGAAATAGGAGTTGAACAGCCCTTCTTAAAAAGTTAGCAATCGCAATTTTTGACATCTTTTGAGCACCCATAAAATAACCACGGGCAACAGAACTAAATGTAATGACCGGTATTAAAATAATAAACAACCATTTCACTAACGGATGATAGTGATCAAAAACAGGAATGAGTGGAAACACAACGAAAGCAATTAAAATAAAACCAACCGTACAAAGACTTGCAAAACGAAGAGCATGTTTAAGCATACTATAATGAAATAACTCTTCTTTTTCAGCAACAAATTTAGAGATCGAAATCGGAAGCTCAAGACTCGCAATGACAACGATAAATGCAATTGTCGGAAAAATAGACATATATAAACCGAGTCCTTCTTCACCTAATTCCCTCGCTAACACAATATTAATGATAAATTCTAAACACTCTCCTAGGAAAGCGGCAATCATTAATAACAGAGCACCTTTCACAAATCGGTTCATAATTTCTCTCCTCATCTATATCTCTTACTTCACTATATGAGACAAGATCAGAAAATATGGTACTAGCTTTGAAGCTGTCTCGTAACAAATTCCTCTTCCTGATGGTTTCCTTCCTATGTTTCTGCTTATTTCAAAAAAATAAAAAGCCGAAAACCCTTTTTCGGATTCCCTGCTTTTCGCCATTCTTCTATCTTTTGATAGATGATTTTTTTATTTGTCTTCTTCATGTTCAATTCCACTTGTCGCCAGCTCCATCTGTCTATCTAAATCTCGTGTATAATTTCGTTTCTGTTCATTCGTCCATTTTAATTTTCGCCCGAGCCAATTTAACGTTCGATTTTTTGCTTTTTTACGAGCCCTATATCAAAAAGTAACAGCGAGGAGCGCCTCACATAATAATCAGCCGGACAAACGGCCATTTCATGCTCCAAACTATAGAGGAGAGTCGAGGAAACAACTAAAGGCAATCCAGTTCGTTCTAACTCCCAAAAATGCTCTTTCGCCAGCTCGAATATTAACTGACAATTTGAACCATACTTTTTTATGATTTGCCTCGCTTCCTCTTCAGAAAAACCGACTTCCTTACCAAAGGGAATCTTGTTCTCAATAAATTGCTCAAACTGGGCTGAGCCACCTACTTCCCCTCCTGAAAGAATCACTTTATTCGTTTCACTATTTGGAAGCTGCCGACTTTCACTTTCTTGAATTCGAGCTGCAATCACGCTCATCGTCTTTTCGGCCATTTTACGATAACCGGTTAACTTGCCTCCTGCAATCGTAATTAAACCAGATTTCGCCAAAAATAATTCATCTTTTCTTGAAATATCAGAAGGGCCTTTGCCTTGTTCGTGTATAAGTGGTCTAAGTCCTGCCCAACTAGATTCGATATCCTCCTCTTTTAGCTTTTGTTTGGGGAATAAACCATTTATTGCACGAATTAAATACGTTAAATCCGACATCGTCATCTTTACTTCTTTTGGGTCGCCAAAATAGTCCGTATCCGTTGTTCCGATATATGTTTTTTGACCACGTGGTATTGCAAAAATCATCCTTCCATCGTTAAAAGGTGTATCAAAATAAATTGCATCATTAATTGGAAACTTTTTTTGATCAATGACAATATGAACCCCTTTTGTTAAGTGTAAATACTTCCCTTCTTTTGAACGATCTTGTTCTCTCAAATGATCAGCCCAAGGGCCTGTTGCATTGACAATATGTTTGGCATAAATCGTCTTACTTTGCCCTGAAAGTAAATCTTCCACTTTGACACCGACCACTTTTTTATCCTTATAAATAAAATGCTTTGCTTCAACGTAATTAACGGCCTTAGCCCCAAGTTCATATGCTTTTTTAATAATTTCAAGCGTGAGTCTTGCATCATCTGTTCGGTATTCAACATAAACCCCTGAACCACGCAGACCGTCTTGTTTTAATAAAGGTTCACGGGTGACCGTTTCTTTTTTGGAAAGCATTTTTCTCCGTTCGACTCGTTTAACCTGGGCCAAATAATCATATACTTTTAGGCCAAGAGATGTCGTCAACCGTCCAAATGTTCCACCTTTATAAAAAGGCAGCATCATTTTCACTGGGGTTGTCACATGTGGGGCATTTTCATAAACAATCGCTCTCTCCTTCCCTACTTCTGCTACAAGTTTAATTTCGAATTGCTTTAAGTAACGTAACCCGCCATGAATCAATTTTGTTGAACGGCTCGATGTCCCACTTGCAAAATCATCCATCTCAATTAATCCCATTTGTAACCCTCTTGATTGTCCATCTAAAAGGATTCCAGCTCCTGTGATGCCCCCACCAATAACGAGAACGTCAAGCTCCATTTTTTCCATACTTTCTAAAATTTTTGGTCGGTTTTGATAAGAAAAGTTCACTGTTCATCCCTCTTTTCTATCCTGATTCTCTTCTTAAACGGATTCACATTTCTTCGCCTTAGCAAACCTAAATACATCAGATAGCTCCTCTTTTGAAACCTTCCGTCATTTTTTTCTTGACATTATTTTTTTCTCTTGTTAGAATTTCTAACGAACGAACATAACTTAATACAAAACCCATGTGGATTTGTGGACTTTTCAAGGAAGGACTTTCCTTTCTTTTTTCGCCACACATTAATGACCTTCATTGATGTGTGGTTTTTTGCTGTTATAAATAGTTATGAGAATGAAGTGAATATCCTTACTTTTTTCTAAAAAAATTAATTTGATTTAACTAAGATCATTTGAATTGAGGTGTATTTTTTATGAAACAATCGATTTATCCGTTAGCTGTCTTATTAGGTGGGGCCTGCTTTGGTGTTCTTTCAACATTCGTTAAGCTCGCTTATGCCCAGGGCTTTCAACTTGCAGAAGTAACAGGAAGTCAATTTATTATTGGAACTCTATTAATCTGGCTACTTGTATTGTTTACAAAAAAACAGAAAATCACAGGAAAACGCTTTGCGATTCTCGCAGCAGGTGGTATTCCGATGGGATTAACAGGGATTTTTTATTACCAGTCCTTACAAACTTTAGATGCTTCACTAGCGATCATCTTTTTATTCCAATTCGTTTGGGTTGGAACGTTACTTGAATATATTTTAGACAAGAAAAAACCAAGTAAACAGAAGCTCGGTTCCATTTTTCTATTAATCATTGGTTCCATCTTAGCCGCAGGAGTCATCTCTGGTGGTTTTGCAAATATCTCAATGATAGGTATAGTTTGGGGAATTTTAGCAGCGATTAGTTTCTCATCCTTTGCGTATGTTAGTGGAAACGTTGGTAGAGAATTACCACCAATCCAAAGAAGTGCCATTTTTGCGGTAGGTGGCTTAATTATTACGTTTATTATTTTCCCACCACTGTTTTTGCTTGAACCAACAACAGTCATGGCAATAGCTCCATATGGTTTATTATTAGGATTATTCGGAGTCACATTGCCGCCATTATTATTTGCGATAGGTATGCCACATGTCGGAGCTGGTTTGGGAACCATTTTATCATCGTCTGAATTACCGGTTGCTTTACTGATGTCGATTCTGATATTAAATGAACAAGTGCTCTTTTCACAATGGGTGGGAGTCGTTATCATTATTTTTGGAATCATCTTCGGAAATATGAAATTCAAATATAAGAGCCTAGCCATTCATCAACAAGCAGAATCCTCCAATCAGCATTCTGCTTAAACAGACCCAACTCCCGCACAGGATATTTTGTATCTCATTGCGGGAGTTCTTTTTTACACACGCCACCAATCCAAGCTTTACGCACCAAAACAAAAACAGCAAGCTAATTAGCTCACTATTTCCTGGAAAACAAATCATTCGATTAATGAAGCTCGGACATCAACTATTCGGCCTTTCCCTGCTGTTTGTCAGCATTTTCACTCATCAAGGCGTCACTCGCCATGCACCTACTGTTCTTCCATTCATATAAAGCGGCAGTGAAATTTGTACATCTGTTCCAACACCTTCTCGACTGTAGAAAGTGACTTTTCCACCCATTTGTTTAATTAATTGAAATGATACCATCGTCCCTAAGCCAGTGCCTTCTTTTTTTGTCGTATAATAAACAGTCCCGACTTGTTTAAGCTGCTCCTGACTCATTCCTTTACCATTATCACTAATTTTAATATAAGCTAGCCCTTTACTTTGATGAACTTTGATATTGATTTTTCCTTCTCCATTAATAGCTTCAATTGAATTTTTAATAAAATTAATCAAGACTTGTTTAAACTGATAACGATCTGTCTTAATATCAATATTTTCTGTATATATAGCCAGCAGCTCAACATTTTCCTTCAAAGCTAAAGGTGTTAACAAACTGACTACTTCCTGTATACATTTGGTAACGCTCACAACTTCAATCTTGTTCAATTTTGGTTTGGCAAAATCTAAATAATCGGTCACTATATACTCCGCTCGCTCAAGCTCGCTTAAAGCTAAATTATAATATTCAACTTCATTTTCCCTTTTAGAATCCTCTCGCATTAACTGCAAAAATCCTTTCACAACAGTAAGGGGATTTCGAACTTCATGGGCAATTGAAGCTGCTAATTCAGCTACAGTATTTTGCCTTTCTTTCTGAATAATCTCTCCTAAAATTCGGTTCTTTTCATTAATTAATTCATATAATAGCATCGAAAATAACGTTGTTAAAATAAAAGCAATAAAATAAAAAACCATATGATTCATAAGAAGAATCATCGCCGTCGACTCCAATGAAATAAAGAGTTCATCAGCTATTGACAAAAACTTCAAAAACAAACTAAAAAAAGCTAATGCTAAGAGGATAGCGATTTTCGTAATACGAGAACGACTAAATTGATATTTCATAGACATAATATGGCTCACTACAGCGATAACAATCGAAGTCAAAATCGTCGCCAGGTCAAAAGCATAAAAAAAATTGAAACCGACCAAAACAGCAGTTACTACCCACCCTACTCTTGCTCCGCCATATAAAAAACTGAGAATTAAAGGGATATAGCGAAAATCCCAAGGTACTTGAAATTCAAAATAGGACACACTCATACAAATGAGAGCGACTGTCGAATGTAGGATGGCTAAGAACCATGTTGAAGAGTTGCTCATTCTTTTGCCATTATAAAATAAACTCATTAGAAAACCTGGGGTTAAAACAATTAACACTTGTAATAATAGCTTTTCTGCAACTAACACACGCCTCACTCTTCTCCTTCCACACATATAATATAAAAGGATAATTCGACATCAATTTTTAATAACCTCCATTTTTTTATAAAATACATTTATATTTTTTAAATATTTTGTATAATTACAAAACTTTTAGCTGTTAATTGTCACATAAAAAAAGCCTTTAAAATGTGCAGTTGGGCACATTTAAAGGCTTTTGACTATCTTCAATTTCTATCTTTACGCTCCATGCATATTGGCATAATAGCCTTTTTTCGCTAGGAGCTCTTCATGTGAGCCTTGCTCGATGACATTTCCGTCTTGTATAACAAGAATTTTATCTGCACGTTCAATCGTATTTAAACGGTGGGCTATAATGAAGCTTGTTCTTTCCTTCATTAACACTTGTAGAGCTTCTTGAATTTCCATCTCAGTAATCGTATCAATACTACTCGTCGCCTCATCTAATATTAAAATGGCCGGGTCTGCAAGTATCGCACGTGCGATCGAAAGCAATTGCTTCTGCCCTTGGCTAATTCCACTTCCATCCTGATCGAGAACCGTATCAAAACCATCCGGCATTTTTTTGATAAAGGCTTCGGCATTAGCAAGCTGGGCGGCTTTCTCCACTTCTTCATCGGTTGCATTCAATCTTCCATAACGAATGTTTTCACGAATAGTCGCTTCGAATAAAAAGGTATCTTGCAAAACAAAAGCCATTTGCGAACGGAGGCTTTCCGTTTGAATCAGACGTATATCTTGACCATCTATTTTTATTTGACCTGAAACAGGATGATAGAACTTCGCTAACAAATTAACAATCGTAGTTTTACCTGCCCCAGTTGGACCGACTAAGGCGAGCACATGACCGGCAGGAACATGAAAGCTCATGCCAGCGATCGTTGCTTGATCTGAATCATAAGAGAAAACAACTTGCTCAAACTCAACATCGCCTTTTAAAGAGCTCACTTGCTTCGCTTCTTTTTTGTCCTTTTCCTCTTCTTCATCCAAAATATCAAATACTCGCTCCGCACCCGCAACAGCCGATAACAGCATGTTAAACTGGTTCGCTAAATCGTTAAGCGGTCGCGTAAATTGCCTCGAGTACTCGGTAAAAATCACGATCGTTCCGACTGATACATGTCCGTTTAATGCCAAAATAGCTCCGATCCCGGCAATAAAGGCAAAACTTAAGTTGTTTAAGACGTTCATTACTTTTGGTATAAATCCAGAATACGTTTGAGCCCAAAAGCTGGCACGTCTTAATTTTTTATTTTTTTCTCTAAATTCACGAATTACACGGTCTTCTTGGGAAAAGGTCTTGACAATTTTTTGCCCAGAAATCGTTTCTTCGATATAACCATTTATTTCTCCGACTTGTCGCTGCTGCTCTTTAAAGAAGACTGATGTTCTCTTTGTAATCCACTTCATTCCAAAAAACATTAAAGGAATTACTAACATTGTAATGACCGTCAGTAGCACACTTTCAAATAACATGACCGCAATAATTCCGACAAAGGTTAGCACACTTGAAAAAATTTGGATAACGGAACTATTTAAAGTAGAGCTAATATTTTCAATGTCATTTGTCACTCTGCTCATTAGCTCGCCATGCTGTCTTTTATCAAAAAACGGAAGTGGTAGTTTGTGTAAATGCTTTACAAGCTGAGTTCGTAGCGTAAAAATCGTCTTTTGAGCAATCCCTACCATCCAAAAATTTTGAAGCCAAAGCGTCAGCGAATGAAGGAAATAAACAAGAGCTAACACGAGTAATACTTGAACGAAAAAATCAGTTTCTCTTGATACTAAATAAAAATCAACAGCTCGTCCCACGATAAAAGGACCGACTAAGGCTAAAGCCGAAGACAAGACAACGAGTAATAAAATAAAGAAAATTTTCAGCTTATAAACGGCTAAATAACTCCACACCCTTTTGATCGTTTGATACCAATTTTCTACTTTTGGTTTACCTTTTTGTCCAGCTTGCTTTTGTGGGGGTGTTTGCTCAAGGGGAATTCGCTCATATTTAAATGGTTCTTTTAGTTGTTTAAGCATTCTCAAACACACCTCCACGTTCTTGTGACTGAACAATTTTTTGATAAAGTGGAGATTCCTTTAACAATTGATTATGGTCACCTGTTGCCACAATTTTTCCTTCATCAAATAATAAGATCCGATCAGCCGCCTGGGCACTCATAACCTTCTGTGTAATAATTAATGTCGTACACTCATATTGTTTCAAGGCTTCTAAAAACCTTTTTTCTGTTTGCACATCTAGAGCACTTGTACTGTCATCTAAAAGTAAGATTCTCGGTTTTCGAATTAATGCTCTGGCAATCGAGATTCTTTGCTTCTGTCCACCTGATAAATTCACACCTTTTTGTCCAATTCTCCCATTATATTGTTCTGGCAGTGATAAAATCGTCTCGTGGATTTGAGCATCAATCGCTGCTTGTCTTATTTGGCTATCATTTGCTCCCTCTTTCCCCCAAGCAATGTTTTCTTTGATCGTACCACTAAATAAAAGGACCTCCTGCTGTACGTTGAAGCAAAGTCATATACATATGGGAACCGAAGTTATATACATAAGAGAAATTTCACTTAAATAGCATCATTATTCTCTATCTGTTGGGAATCAAAGTTATATACATACCGAAAGCGATGACGCAAACTCATATGCATTCTCGTGTGTCCTTTTTAAGAATAGTAATTGGTAAATCTTTTTTATTTATTCAATCAGCTATTTTATTTAATATTAGTGTAAAGGTCTTACTAAATAAAAAGGTTGGTTGATTACCATGGCCCTTAGCTCAGAAAATAAAGATAAAACATTAAATAGTTTTCCTTGGTTTGTAAAAGAATATTTTGATAACAGTAATCTAGTAACACAAACCAAAGAAGGTTATATTATTGATCTTCTAACATTTTTTAATTGGCTATCGAATTCAAAGCTAAATAACTGTTTAATTTCGGAAGTTTCTCTTAAAGATCTCCAAAATCTTAAGGCTCGTGATATAGTGCAATTTAAAAAATACTTAGAGACAAATATCTTCAATCCTAGAAATAATAAATCTGGTCTGAGCGATTCTGCAGTTTCACGCAAGCTATCTGCATTGAGTTCACTTTTTAATTATCTAGCTTATAAAGCAGAGTTTGATGATGGTGAACCTTATCTGAATTACAATGCTGTCTCTCACATTAGAATAACCAAAGTTAAAAATGAAAATATCAATAGTATTAAAAAGCTCGATGACTCACTATTTCTTACTGAAGAAGAATATAACAAATTCAGGACTTTTATAGTGAAAGATTATGAATTAATGATTAAGAACAATAGACAGTTGCTTTTATATCAGCGTAATAAAGAACGCGATATTGCCATTATATCTTTACTATTGGAAAGTGGATTACGTGTAAAGGAGCTCACTAATCTGCAATTAGAGAATTTAGATTTAGAAAAAAATAAAATAATTACTAATGACTGCACTCGAAGCACTGTCGTCTTACCTGAACAAGCAAAGGTAGATTTAGAAAACTATCTTAAGGTTCGAAAGGTGCGTTATAATCCCAATGAAAATGTAGTTGATGTATTCATAACCAGGTATTCTCAAAGTGCGAAGTCACTTAGTGTTAGAGCAGTTCAAAATATAATCGACAAGTATGCTGAAGCTTTTGGAATGGTTGGACTTACTGCACAAAGACTAAGGTATTCTTTCGCGATTAATTTGTATAAAAGAACAAATGATTTAAGATATGTTAATGATCAACTAGCTCAAAAATCTACAAATTTGAAATGGTTCTATAATAGTTTCGAGGACAATTTATAACATAATTAAATTTCAGTCTTAGGTATATCCATATTATCAACAGCATTTTTCAAATCATCATTCTTAATGTGTGTATATATCATAGTTGTTTGAATAGAAGAATGACCAAGTTGCCTTCTTAGTTTAGGTACATCATTTATTTCCCTATGGTATCTTGTTGCAAAAGAATGTCGCAGTTTATGAACTGAAAGAGAAGGTTTACCATATGCAAGTGCATACTTTTCAACCATTTTTTCAATGGCTCTGGCACTTAACCTTCGAGATGTTCCCTTTGGTCCCATTGGAGCAGATACAAAAAGCGCTTTTACACCTTTCTCGACTTTATACCGTTCGGTTCTTACTGTTAGGTATTCCTGTAAATCGTCCATCGCTAATTTACTAAAATAAACGAATTGCTCTTTGTTCCCTTTACGAATTGCGCGTGCTGTAAATTTGTTAAAATCGATGTCAGCCAAATCTAGGTTTACAACTTCGGATAGTCTAAGGCCTGAACCTAGAATTAATGATATGATGGCTGTATCTCGTTCCTTATTTAAAATATGAAAGTTAAATATTTTTTTGTTGTTTTTATTTATTTGACCGTAATCGTGGGAGATGAACTGCCTAAAGGCTTCATATTCATCTCCCATGAGTATTTTCCCTTCCATTTTATTTGCAGTAGTTTCTATGCTGTCTTTCATTACATTAAAATCTATTTTGGCCATAACATTCCTGCTAATATATGGCTTTAAATCAGGCGTTTCAGCTATATTTTGTAGATAATTGAATAATGATTTTAAGGCTGAAAGTTTACGGTTGACTGTAATTTCTTTGTTTTCCAATACATATTCTAAGAAGCCTAGAAAACTTTCCATTTGTTGTACAGTTAATTTCTCCATTACTTCTAATGGGACCTCTTTGATATTACCTTGATAAATAGATTCAGATATAATCCAATTAAAGAAGATCTTAAAATCATGACAGTAATTCATCAGAGAACTCGAAGAAAGTTTTCTTCTCCTGTGATCAATAAACTCTCCTACGTACCATGGCAAATCCTTAAGTAACTGCTGCATTTTTATATAATGATTTTGTTGCTGTGAATTTATTGCCATATAATCACCTCATTTTAAGTAATTCTATAAATAAGTTTTAAATCCTTTAAATTTCATTACGTAAAAACAACATTTTACGTAATAAATTGAAGGTGATACTACATATAGAATTTAGATTTGTTGTTTTATGTTCAAAGCCAAAAAGTACGTACAGTAAAGACATGAATTTATGTACCAAAATCTTTAATTGTAATTACCAATCAAAACGGTTCCTTCTCCTTCCATAAACTGTTCTACTAGTACAAAATTTTATGTCTTAGAATTACAATGTACATACGTTATTTGTTTTAATTTAGAGACAAAAAACGTATGTACATTTTTCGTTAGCATTTGATACTTGATATCTTGTACAGATTTTTATATCCTTTTACATTTATATTCATTCAGACTTTAAGCTTTTTCAATGTTTATTTTTATGTTTGTATATAAGCTTTTGTATCTCAGAGTAATGCGATCATTCTCCATTTATGGTAGAAACACGCACCACTGTCCTGCTCATTTAATTTAAGTGTAACATTTCACAATCTAAAAGCCTATGAGATATCCTCAAAGGATGGTCATTATTCTACCATTGCACTAGTAAACCACTAGAAGTATTTTATAAGCGCTAGAACTTTTTTTAAAACATTACGTCTTTATTTCATATCTACAAAATGACTGAGTTGAAAATAGGTGTTTGCACCTGTTTGGACCTGTTTAATTTAACTGCAAATAGGCTTTGCAAAAATCAATCGCCCTGTACTTGTTTGTAATGCCTTCGAAACAACAACAATTACATTCTGCCCTATATGTTCTTGGCCATCATCAACTACGATCATTGTCCCATCATTAAGATAGGCAATACCTTGATGATATTCTTTTCCATGCTTTATAATTTGTACCTTAAGTTTTTCACCGGGTAGGACAATAGGTTTCATTGCATTTGCCAAATCATTAATGTTCAGAACCTTAATACCTTGGAGTTCGCATACTTTATTTAAATTAAAATCATTTGTAATGACGACACCTGGTAAAACTTTTGCTAACTTTACTAGCTTACTATCCACCTCTTGTATATCTGGAAATTTGCCTTCATAGATTTCAATTTCAACATTAGCATGTAAATTGTTTCGTATTTTATTAAGAATATCTAAACCGCGCTGACCACGAATTCGTTTTAATTTATCAGACGAGTCTGCAATATGTTGTAGTTCTCCTAACACAAAATCTGGAATAACTAATGTCCCTTCTATAAAACCCGCCTCACAAATATCTGCAATTCTACCGTCAATAATCACGCTCGTATCGAGAATTTTCATTTCTATTCTGTTTTTCTTATGTGCTCCTTCTTCCGCTTTCTTCTTGTCTTTACTGAAGTGTCTTGTTAAAGAAAATAAATTATTTAACTCATGACGTTTCTTAAATCCAATCTGATAACCTAAGTAGCCAATAAAAATCGTTACAAAAATTGGTGAAATTGTACTTACAACAGGAATTTGAATGGCACTAATAGGAATTCCAATTAAATACGCAACGATAAGTCCGAGAATCAATCCCATCGTACCAAATATCACATCCGTTACTGGTGCTTTAATTATGGATTCCTCCATTAGCTTCATTAAATTGACAATATAATGAGTCAGCCCAAATGTCGTATAATAGAAAATAATTACTCCAAAAGCTGTACCTACATAAGGATTTATCAACCATAAAGGTATTTCTCTTAAAACATTACTAATTTCTGGAATGAATAAATAACCTAACGTTCCTCCAATAAATATAAATAATAAATGCACAAGACGGTTTAACACTATTTACCTCCTGCTTTTTCTTTTTGAGGAGTTTTCAACTTTCAACTGTTAGCTGATTTCTGGACTCCACTATCTATTGAACTACTTATAATGACAATTAGGGCACACAATAATTTGTCGAGTTGATTTGCTAAATAGAGAAATAAAGGAGTTCTAACATTTCCGGCAAACTTTTATATATTAATTTACCATATTTATTTGACTTCAGGAAATTTAGGAAAATCCTATCATTCCTATCATTCCTATCACTAGTTCAGAGATTAAACAAATAAAAAGGTCGGTATTTTGCATTTCAGATTATTATTACTGCTTTGTACGAATTGGTCTTTATCTTAATTGTAGACAATAAATTTGAAGAAAACGTGAATTTAAATTTATTAGGGAATACTTATTTTCTTTTTAATATAGTTTTCTGTTAAATTGCTGATTTCATTAACTCATCTTTTAAAATCCTTTTTATTATTTTCTTGTGGTTAAATCGTGTTCTTCATTTTTAGCAATAATACTCATTGTTTCTTATAAAAACCATTATGATAAATAACACGATATGAATTATAAAAAAGACAACCCTAGTCCTTTTTGGAACCAGAGTCGACTTGAACGTATATATTCGTAATGAATTACTCTTTTTCCTGAAATAATGCAGTAGATAAATATCTTTCTCCCGTATCAGGTAAAATAACAACCATAGTTTTGCCCTTGTTTTCAGGGCGTTTACCTAGTACAGAAGCTGCATGAAGAGCTGCACCGGAGGAAATTCCAACTAAGATACCTTCTTCCCTCGCAAGCTTACGCGCAGCTTCAAAAGCCTCCTCATTACTAATCTGAATAACTTCATCATAGCTATCAACATTTAACACCTTTGGAACAAAACCAGCACCTATTCCTTGTATTTTATGAGGCCCCGGATTTCCTCCAGATAAGACAGGAGATGCAAGTGGTTCAACGGCTACAGAAAGGAAAGATGATTTTCGTTTTTTTAGTACTTCTGAGACACCAGTGATCGTCCCACCGGTACCAATCCCGCTAATTAGGATATCAACCTCTCCTTCAGTATCAGCCCAAATTTCTTCGGCCGTGGTTTTTCTATGGATTTCTGGATTAGCCGGATTATCAAACTGTTGTGGCATATACGCATTTGGTGTACTTTCAACTAGTTCGTTAGCTTTTTCAATTGCACCTTTCATTCCTTTTGCTCCCTCTGTTAAAACTAACTCTGCCCCTAGGGCTTTAAGAATATTACGACGTTCAATACTCATCGTTTCAGGCATAACGAGGGTACACTGATAACCTTTGGCTGCACATACATATGCTAGTGCAATTCCCGTATTCCCACTGGTTGGCTCAATTATGACTGTCTCTTTATTAATGAAACCTTGTTCTTCGGCAACACTTATCATCGCAAATCCGATCCGGTCCTTGACACTAGACAATGGATTAAAGTACTCCAGCTTTGCTAAAACTTCAGTACATGTGCTGTCACTAATTTCGTTGAGTCTAACTAAGGGTGTTCTACCGATTAACTCTGTGATGTTTTTAGCTATCTTCGGACGATTTAAATCCACTATGAAACTCCTCCTTAGAATTAATATTTTAATTGTTCATATTTATCATAGGATTAAAATGTGTTGAAACTATGAAAGATATAAAAAATAATAAACTCTTTATGAAAAAACAAAACTTAATCAAACACCTTCAATTGTATCTGTGTTATCCCTACTAATCCGGAAACTTTCTTCGGTTAGTTTATGTCTAAATAAGGTACTCTAAATAAGCTGACATTTACTGTTAATAGTTTTTACGTAATTTACTTTGCCTACTTTTCCCATATCGCGTCATTCCTTGTGGCTTATATACTGACAAGATAATAGTTAAAAACAACACCACTAATCCACCCCCAGCATGAAGAAGTTGGCCCCACAGACCATCAAAGTTAAAAGCACCAGTCTGATGGGTGACATTCGCTAGATAACTAACTGTCGGCATATTTAAAAGCAAAACAACAGTTGCAACTATGGTAAGAAGAAGTTTAAAGAGAATCCAATAATGCCTAAATAAGCCCCAGGGGGTCCCGAGTGACATGACAAGCCCAGTTAGAAAAGAAACGAGTGCTAATGGGACAATGACATACCATCCAATAATCTCCATAGCACTCCACGCAACTCGCCCCATTTGAACATCTTGCGTTGTCAATGCAGCTATTACGAGAGCTATGTATCCAAATACCGCTCCCAGCCAGCCAACTGTAGATGTAATATGTATCGTGAGTGTTAATTTGCGAAACCATGGTACCATAATCATTAATAACTACCTCCGGACGCTAAATGGCGACCTGGTCCATGATCGCCTGTGAAGATCATTATGATAACTAGTACAGCTATGAGGATCACAATGATTCCTATTACCTTAACCCAGGTTGGTGTTCTATGGTTAGAATCAGATCCGGAATTTTCCATATCCTTATCAGTTTTAGTGCCTGATGAAAACTTTTTCATTTAGGTAACCTCCAAATTATAATCTACAGTTAAGTATAACAATTTTTTATGAACATTCGATGAATAGATTTTCTCTTTTTAGCTATCAAAGAACAGATGGTTTATCGAATTTTTCTCTTTCATATGTTATATCCTTTTTCCAATTCCACTAACAAAACACTTAATAATTTTTCATCAAGGAGACACAAACGTGTCGTTCTACAAACTTTCTACAAAATTTATTTATAATATGTGGTTAGAATATAAAATCTAGAGGCGAAATCAAGGAAACTTAGATTTTTGTGATGACTACCTTAGGGAGAGGAATAGCTAAAAAGATATAAAGCAAACAAGAACGAATACTAGCTAATATCCGCATCTTGATTTTTAAGATCCTTACAAAAATTGCGTTTTCAAAATATGTGTATAGCTAATTTGTCAGACTTTTATAGCCTCAAAAAGTATAGGAGATGTATTATGATATATGGAATAGAAAGCAGAAGGTTAATTTTTATTCGACATCTAGGCGTAGCGGTATTTTCCGCTATATTGGTTTATTTGTTTTATCTATCTTATTCAGCATGGGGGGTTGTTCCTGCTTTATTCCCAGATTGGGGAGCTGATCATCCATTTTGGAGGGCATGGGCACATGCGGCATTTGTTCTTCTTTTCCTTACCCTGATCATTTCACCAGCTGCCACACTATGGCCCCCTATTAAACGATTGTATTCTTGGAGGCGTGAATTGGGTATATGGTTTGCTGTGTTATCTTTCGGACATGGTTACGCTATATGGGACCGTTGGGCGCGCTGGGATGTGGCAAGATTATTTGGATTTGAATATATGGAAGACGTAGGTGGATATATTCTCTTTAGACCAGAAGTTGGCATAATGAACATGATGGGACTTATAATAGCTCCTATGATCATCTTACTTGTCGTTACTTCTTTTGACGGAGCAGTAAAGTTACTCGGAGCATCTGCGTGGAAGTGGCTTCACACCACATTAGTACATGTTATTTTCTATATTGTTATGATTCGCGGTGTATTGTATCTTTTTTATTTCTTTCAATATTCGCCTCCTAACTGGCGGGCGTATCCTCCAATTTGGTTCTTATATGTTTTTCTTGGGATGGCTATTTTTGTCGTTTTACTTCAGGCGTGCGCCTTTACTAAGACTGTACTCCATCGGAGAGGACGCAAACAAAAGAATGGTATTATCCAGATAGCTGCAGTAATTGGTATAGCCATAATGTTTGCAATGCCTTTGGTGCTAATGACGGGAACGATTGCGTATTTTGACAATCGAACGATAAAAGAACCACCCGAGTTAACACAGGACGTAGAAAATTATGCACAAAATTTTGAAATGGTTATCCATGAAGAAAACCAGAATATTTACATTTGGGCAAAAAATCTTGACAGTGCACCATACTTTCGCCAAATGACCGAAATATCAGGGGAGAAGATTCTGAACCAGATATACCGTTACGACGATCAGACTTTATATATGGAAGAACTAGATGCTGACATGGAGCTTGTTTGGTCTAAAATAGAGAATGTGAGACCAGAAGATATTGGAATTTTAGAAGTTGCCATAGAAACAGGGGGATGGGCAGAACAGTACGGAGCAGGAGAACACAAAATTCCATTTTCTAGTGGAGAATTACAAGTCTCCATTCATAATGTAGGAGAAATCATTCCCGATGCGGTGTTTGAAATTCCCGATGATATTGAATTTAGTTCACCTTAATGAGGTATCCGTAAGTTAATTCTGAAATTATACATTGTAGTGTGGCTATATATGAAGAGCTTGTTTTTACAATCACATTGAATTTGTAGAGACAAGCTCATTTTTTTCATAAAACATGGAATATAGGAATCGATTATAAATCCTTATTCATTACCAACAAATTACTTTCCCACAAAAAAACATTATAATTATATTTCAACGTGTAACACGCTAACTAATTTAATAAAATTATTTTTAAACTTTTGCTAGTCTCTAATTTACATAAGATTGAAATCCGAACTTTAAGAGGAGAGGTTGACATAGGAACCTCTCCTCCATTTATTAATGTCCTCCGTGGTCATCTCCACCTAATGAGACAATTTCCAGTTTTTCATCTAATATACCTTGAGTTATAAATGGAATATCAGTAAATGTACCAATTATAAAGCCATGGTTATATGGTCCTTCTGTTGGTTCTTCCTGAAATGCGGGTTTAACTTTGGCAAGATACTGATAAAGTTCATCTGTGATTTCACCTTCATCTAACAACATCATTGGAGCATGCTTTCCTAAATGAGCAAAAGGAGCAGCCGCAATGGCAAGTTCAGGTGTATTAGTTGATGAAAACACAAAACCGTGCCCAGGACTAGTAATTCCCCAACCAAATCCTGTTTCAGCATCTTTATATGAGGCGAATTCAATGGATTGAGCTACTGGATTATCCCCTTCAATTCGGTGAACCGTTCCATACGTTTCTAACTCTTGAGCAATCTCATCAGATATAATATCTTCTGGTCCTACAAGATAGATCGTTACCCCATTCTCTCTTGCATTAAGAGCATCAATTGTTTCTTGTGGAATCCCATCATTATCAACATAAAGTACAGATTCATTCATGTGAGCAATCCAATTTCCAACAGAAATTGTATATTCTTTTGCGTCTTCCTCTGAAGAACCAATTATTACATTTGGATGAACTTCATTAATGGTTTCTGTAAATTTTTCTTCAATGTTCCTAGCAAAATCTGCTACATTTGCACCCTGTACTTGTTCAACATTGTAGGCGTTTAATTTATTTAATTCTGCTTCTGGAAGATCGCCAACCACGAGGACTTGAGTGTCTTCACTATTGCCTTTTGGTTGTAGTCGATTAAGTTCATTTAAGACATCTTCAGAAATTTCTCCGTCCAAATACAACATAGGACCATCATTAGGATGGTGAACCAGTGTTAGAGCGGCTAAGGAATATTGCCATTGATTTAATGGAGCCAATATAACTGTCCCAGGTTGATTTTCCTCATGGGTTGCTGGCCAAACAGTTTGAGATACGTGAATGGATAATTGGATAGGATCATCCTCATTTATTCGAGTAATGTTCTTAGTATTTACGACCTTTAATTCATCAGTTGCTAAATTATTGAGGTTCTCCGGAGCTTTTGCCGCTTCCTGTTCTAAATTCGATCTATCTACGTTAACTGAGTCACCCTGGTGCCCTTCATGATCCATCTCTTCGTCCATATGATCCATTTCTTCGCTTTTTTCGATATCCTGATGCCCTGCATGATCTTCTTCGGCTTGGGTACAAGCGGCAAGGAGCATACTTAAAAGTAAGAAGGAGACAACTAACATCAACTTAGTAGCTTTTGATTTTTTCAATTTATCCATTCCTTTCTAATAAATAACTCCATTTATCTCTCCTGCCTTTATCTTATCCAAATTAACTCTACTCAATCGTTGATTTGAATTTTTTAAGTCTTAAAGTGTTTAACACAACCGAAACAGAACTAAATGCCATTGCTGCTCCGGCTATCATAGGATTCAGCAGAATTCCAAATTGGGGATATAGTAAACCCGCTGCTACTGGAATCAAGACAATGTTATAACCAAATGCCCACCCAAGGTTCTGCCAGATCATCTTCATCGTTGATTTAGATAGTCTGAGGGCCGTTACAACGCTTTTAATATCACCACGCATCAAAGTGATATCTGCGGTTTCCATCGCAACATCCGTCCCCGTTCCAATGGCAATTCCTACATCGGCTTGAGCGAGTGCAGGAGCATCATTGATACCATCACCGACCATAGCCACCATTTTTCCTTCTCCTTGTAGTTTTTTTACTTCTTCTGCCTTATGTTCAGGTAACACCTCAGCAATATAGTTATCGATTCCGGCTTCCATTGCAATCGCTTTGGCCGTTCGTTTATGATCGCCTGTTAACATAATCACTTCAATACCCATCGATTTTAAGGCTTTGATTGCTGGGATGGTTCCTTTTTTCAATGTATCAGCTACTGCTATGATCCCTGCAAATTCCCCGTCAATCCCAACATACATGGGTGTTTTCCCTTGATCAGCTAATGTAATTGCTTTTTCTTCGTATAACCCCAAATCAATATTGTATTTACTCATCAGTTTGATGTTGCCAATTAAGACTTCTTTGTTATTTAATGTGGCAAGTAATCCGTGACCAACAATCGCTTCGAAAGATTCAGGGTCATTTATAGGAAGGTCTTTTTCTTTGGCAGCTTCCACAATGGCTTCACCTAATGGATGCTCTGATGCAGTTTCAACTGATGCAGCTACTTGCAATAGTTCCTGTTCACTTACTATATCAGTTGTAATGATATCTGTTAGTTTTGGCTTGCCTTCCGTTATGGTACCGGTCTTATCTAAAACAACAGTCTTAATTTTATGGGCACGTTCTAAACTTGTAGCATTTTTAATTAGGATGCCATTTTCAGCTCCTTTTTCTGTACCAACCATGATTGCTGTTGGTGTTGCCAAACCTAACGCGCAAGGACAAGCAATAATAAGAATCGCAATAAAGGTAGTTAATGCGAAAATCAGACTTGGGTCCGGACCGACAAAATACCAAACAATAAATGAGACTACCGCTATTAGTAAGACTGCCGGTACAAAGTAAGCAGAAATTAAATCAACGACACGTTGAATGGGAGCTTTCGAACCTTGAGCTTCATTAACCATTCGAATAATTTGTGCGAGTGCCGTTTCTTTCCCTACTTTTGTTGCACGAAAACGGAAACTTCCAGATTTGTTAATAGTCGCACCGATAACCTCATCTCCAGATACTTTTTCTACTGGGATAGACTCACCGGTTAACATGGATTCATCTATCGTAGATCTACCTTTCGTGACGACTCCATCGACCGGAATACGTTCACCTGGCCTTACAATGATCTCATCATCAATCTTTACTTCATCAACAGAAATTTCGAGTTCATTTCCATCTCTAATCACTCTGGCTGTTTTTGCTTGCAAACTCATTAATTTCTTAATTGCCGTAGAGGTTTGCCCTTTTGCTTTCGCTTCAAAGTAACGTCCTAAGAGGATAAGCGTCGTAATAACGGTTGTGACATCGTAATAAAGTTGGTACGGGAAGCCCATTGCCGTAAGCTGATCCGGAAATAACGTCATCGCACCACTATAAAGCCATGCAGCTGACGTACCCATTGCTACTAATACATTCATATCTGCTGAACCATTTCTTAATACCTTATAGCTATTTTTGTAAAATCTCCAACCAGGTACGAGTTGGATGTAACTTGTTAACACAAGTAAGAATAAAGGATTAGACAAAAATGTCGGTACCCATGCTCCCCAGCCATGCATCATGTGAGGGATGCTACCAACTAACACAACGGTTGTTAAGACGGCTGCTACTGTAAAATCTTTTAAAAGCTTTCTCGTTTCTACCTCTTGCTCATCAGATTCTTCTCTCTGTTCATTTTCATTGATAATTGATGCTTCATATCCTATCTTTTCAATTCGTTTTATAACAGCTTCGGGATCTAATATTCCTTTTTCTCCTTCAACCTGAGCTTGATTAGCAGCCAGGTTCACATTAACAGATTGCACACCTTCTACTTTTGCAATAGCCTTTTCCACACGGGTAACACATGATGCACAGGTCATTCCCTTTACAGAAAATAGAACCTTTCTTTGATCATCGTTATCAATGGGCTTAGCATCATATCCAGCCTTCTCAATAGCCTTTATAATTGCCTCAGACATTTCTATTGTTTCATCCGCTTCAACTTGAGCTTGATTGGCTGCCAGGTTTACATTAACAGATCGAACACCCTCTACTTTTGAGATCATCTTTTCAACGCGATTGACACAAGAGGCACATGTCATTCCTTTTACCGAAAATATCATCTTACTCACCTGATTCCCCTCCTTTACAATTCGAATAATACTGTTATTGTGATCATATTTCCCTTATAGATTACCAAAAGAATGTAAAGAAAATATGTGAGATACATCACAGATTCTTCTTTGTTCTATAAGTATCTTCATTTAGATAAAGCTAATGAAAATAGTGAAGAAGGTCGTACTAAAATCGTGCGACCTCACTTATATGATCCCATGCAACTACTTCATTCTACATCATATCCTTGTTCTTCAATCTCATGAATAATTTGATCTAATGAAATAACACCAGAATCATAATTAAGGTTTACTTTCCCTTCAGACAGCATAACTTTTACTGAGTTGACACCATTTAACTTTCCTATATTGTTTTCTATTGTACTTATGCAATGCCCACATGACATTCCGTTCACTTTTAATGTTTTTTGTTCCATTATTTTAACCTCCTAAAATGAATGATATGATATTTTCTTTTCAAACTAAATTTACCATACCCCCCTACGGTAATCAAGTTAATTACTTCGTTGAAATTGAACACTTATTGAACAGAAGGAGGGATCAAAAAAGTATGCATACTAACTTTAAGAATTTCAGAATATAAAAGGATAAAAAAAGAAGGAATGAAAATAATCATCCCTCCTTTAATATCTTATCTTGGTATATAACGAAACGGATCAACAGCATTTGACTTTGCCGCATTCCATCCACCTTCATGCACTTCAAAATGAAGATGTGCACCAAATGATTGGCCTGTATTCCCCATAAGTCCTATACGTTGACCTTTTGACACACGTTGTCCAGATGAAACTTCACGATTCTCCATATGAGCGTATAAGGTTGTAATTAATCGTCCATCTACCTGGTGAGCAATTAATACCACGTTACCA
This sequence comes from Alkalihalobacillus alcalophilus ATCC 27647 = CGMCC 1.3604, assembly GCF_000292245.2. Lineage (GTDB taxonomy): Bacteria > Bacillota > Bacilli > Bacillales > Bacillaceae_D > Alkalihalobacillus > Alkalihalobacillus alcalophilus. Next base: position 49,688 of record NZ_ALPT02000028.1, read on the forward strand.
TAGCTTGATGAATAATAAGACTGGACAACTGTTCCTTCTTGAACAGCAACAATAGGAACATCACCAGTCCGTCCATTTTTACCAATATCAATTCCATAATGCATTTGTCCACCAAAAACAGCTCGAGGACCATATGTTGATGTGATCGAGCCTGTTGCCGGTCGCATAAAACCAGAGCTAGTTACTGACGGTGAACTATGGACTTGAGACGTACTTCCATTCGAATTATTGGAATTTGAGTTGTTCGCACTTCCTGAATTACTCCTAGATGTTGTTGCAGCAGCTTCGGCATTCTGACGCTTTTGTTCTTCTTCAGCTTCGCGGCGTAGACGTTCTTCGTGTGCAGCTAATTCATTCTTAAGTGCCTGTTCTTGAGCACGTAAAATTTCGTCTGCTCCTTCGAGTTCACCTAGATCTGTATGTAGCTCGTCCTCTTGTTTTTCGACTAATTTCATTATTTTTTCTTTCTCATCACGCTGCTTCTCAAGCTTTTCCATCAAATTTTCTAATTCTATCAAATGCCCTTCTAATGTTTGCAGCTCTTTTTCTACCTTCTCTTTAGCTTTCTCTAACTCAAGATGATCTTCAATATGGGCATCTAAAATATTACGGTCTTGCTGGGCTATGACTGCTAAGGCACTCAAACGGTCTAAGAAATCACCAAAAGATTTGGCCCCTAAGACTACTTCTAAATAATTAATTGAGCCACCTGACTGATACATAGAGCGAGCTCGATCTTTTAACAATTTGTCACGTTCTGTTATACGTTCTTCAATGATAATTATTTCTGCTTGTAACTTTTCTATATTTTCTCTAACTTGGTTAATCTCTGCACGCTTCTCGCGAATTTTTTGATTCGTTTCTGCGTACTCATGGTCTAATCGTTCAATTTCATTTATGATTTCTTTTTTCTCTCGCTCTAATTGTTCGAGTTCTTTTTGCTTCTCCCCAGCTTCTTTTTTATTTTCTTCACGTTCTTTTTCAATGTTAGATAATTTGCTTTCTATATCACTGTTTGCTAATACTGTCTGGTTTAAAGGATCTACGGTAAGAGATCCTACTAGCAATAGAGTTATCACTATAGCCCTGGCGTTCTTTTTCATACAATATTCTCTCCTTGATAGTCTTTAAGATTTCGTTTAGTTAATATTAAAAAGTTCAAATATTAATCCAAGTTTATTTTCAAGTCAAAACCACTGTTAAGAATTTCATATGAAATTCTTAACAGTAGCTTCATAGATTAAGATTGGAGCATAGCTTAAAGATCAACTAAGTAGTTTCTCTGATTTATAAAACTTATCCATGGTGGATTTTGCTGAATTCTGATAGAATTTCTTTTTTCTTGTCGTATCTTGAATCATTTTACCATTTAGGAAGAGAAATTTTTGAGCATTTATATTACAGTTTCATTTCATATGCTTACTTAATGTTTAAATTAAGTTCATTTCTCTAATTAACTTTGGAAGATGAATTAAGCCTAGTTATTCTTGAATGAGGGAGAAATAAAAGAAAGTTGGGTTAATTTTAATGGGGCCGATAGTTACTTTGCTAGATTAACTATGAGTAGTTGAGTTTAATTCAATATTTTACGAACCATAACTTTTTGTTAATCTAATTGATATTTTTCTTGCGGGGATGGGATGTTACAATCTTTTTTTCAAAGGTGAATTTCAGCAATTGTATTAGAAGAATAACAAATCTATTTCTTTATCTAAGTATTTCTTGAAATGTGTATTTCAATAATGTGTCATACTCCCCAAGCACTTCCATGCAGGGGAGTATTCGTTATGCAGAATTCTTTGATGTATAAAATACTTTACCCAAATTTTAAAAATGTATTCTTTAGTGGCTTTTTAATTGGAGGGATATAAGTTGCTAATATCACACCAAGCGTGAAAAACCTATGAATCTGATAAACGAAAGACATTTCGAATTTAATAATTGTATAAAAGCAAAAACCGAAAGTTCATTTGAAATTCAAATGAACTTTCGGTTTTCTTGTACAAAGTACATATTTCATAGTGTCGGAGATAGGGGTTAAATACTGTTAGGATCTTCATTCACTCCAAAACGTAAAAAAAGCATGAATGACAATATTTATTAATGCTACGATTGCTACAACTACCCAATACTCCTCATTAACACCGTACGCAATAAGGATAGTCAACAATATGCTTAGGCTAGCGTATACAAACTTATTTCTTTTCCTTTTAATCGACTTGGGAGAGTCTTTTTCAAGCTCATCTCTAAAGGCATCTAAAATAGAATCAACTTTCTTGTCAATATGGCCCTCTTTAATAAGAAATTGAACCATAGCATCCTGGTCAACATTTTCAGCGGACAATTCTTGTTTAGTTTCTGAAATGACATGCCTTCTGACTATTTCCCTTAAATTACTCATTTATCCTTTTTGCCTTTCTTAAACTCTTTTCTCGCAATATCAGCTAACTCTTTTGCAGCTAACTTAATATGAGACATTAAGTGTTTACCTAAGTCACTGGCCATTTCTTCAGAAACTTTCTTAACTCCTTTTTCTTTAAGAAAATCTTGGATTTCATCATCTAAATGTAATTTAGAAATACTAACCTCTGTAGCGTCCATGTATCTCGCATCCTGCTTTTCATAAGGTTTTAGCGGTTCTGTTTTCAACTCGAATAACGCCAATTGACAAATTTTAATACCAGGAATAAGTCTAAAACGAACGGGTGTATTGTTTACTGCAATTAGACTAATTTGTCCGCGATACCCGGGATTCATATAGTGAGCAGGACTAATCATTAGACCCAGAGACTTTACTCCATACCGCTCATATATGCGAGCAGTCATATTATGGGGAACCTTTAAGAATTCATGTGTCTGAATCAAAACAGATTCTTTTGGTTCAAGCCAGAACTCATCTACAGAAATATCAAACTTTTCATAGTGATCCTCAGTTACTTCCTTACCTAGTATAATGGGCTCATTGGAAGAATAACGTTTAACAACTGTATCTAACGTTAAGTTGATAGTCGCTCCTTCACAATACTCCGGATTATATGGTGTTATCAATTCTTCCTCTATTGCTAGGGTGTGCAAATCACGATCACTTAACATTCCTTCCTCCCCCTTTCCATTTTCATTTTGTTACCTTAATATTGCCATAAAAAATGAATTTTACAAGGGGGAACATGTGAACTAATGTATAACCTTGAAAAATATATACTTCTTTATTCTCTGCATTTCCACAAAAGACCACTTCATTTGAAGTGAAAATAAAGTTATTTAATTTTAAAACCTCAAATACGTATACCCCCGTCCTGCTTTAAGGATGGAGGTAAATTAAAGTTGTTTAATTTTTGATAAAAAATATTTTCCATCGAACTAAAAAATAACAATAAAGTCTTTTGAAGTTTTATTCCATAATAGCCAGATTGTGAAATTCCTTTTTTTGAACAGTATATTTGTACTATGCAGCAAATAGATCTGTTGTTTTTCGTAATTTCTTCTTCAACATAAGCACCCTTTAGTTAAGTACGGTATTTCACAAATCCCACTATATTTCACTTGAAATCTCCTCGCGTAATATCCATTTTTTCATTCTGCCATC